>NZ_JAEVHJ010000018.1:0-42490 GCF_016802855.1 Micromonospora sp. ATA51
GCGGGCGGGCGGGATCCGGCCCCGCGCGGCCTCGGCGGCGGCGACGGTCGGGCGCGTCCGGCCGTGCGCCGGGCGGGCGGGTGCGGGCGGCATGAGCAGCCCGGGCTTCGGCAACGGTGACCTGCCCGCGGTCTTCCCGGACTGGTCGCCGTACACCGACCTCGAATCGGCGGCGCGGGCCTATCTGCGCGACCCGGACGTGGCCCTGGAGGCGCTCGGCGGGGTGCTGCGCGGCGCCTCCGTGCTCGGCTTCACCCTGGAACGCTTCGTGAACGAGGTCAACGGCGTGTGGCAGGAGGTCGTCGTCTGCGACGGCAGCCGGCTGGTGCTCTGGCACGGCGAGGACGTCCCGCCGGGGGAGGGGCCGCCCGGGTCGATGACCTCGTCGCTGCGGGTGGTGCCGGTCTCCACGGTGACCGAGGTCGGCTGCCGACGGCGGCTCACCCGGGCCGACACGGGCGAGATCCGGGTCGACAGCATCGACGTCTACCTGCTGCTGACCTCGCTGGACGAGGCGCCGCCCGGGGACGAGATGGCCGCCGGGCCGCGGCACGACGCGCTGCGCTTCGGCAAGACCCTCGACGACGGCGGCGCGGGGCAGATCGCCCGGCTGGAGGAGTTCGCCCGGCTGGTCGCCTCGGTGGTCGGCCGCCCGATGCTGTGAGCCGGTAGCCGCACGCGGCCACCGGCTCGGAAGCCTGCCGCCTCCACCCGGGGACCGGCAGGCGGGCGGGTCAGTCCTCCTCGGCGTCCGGGCCGGCCACCTCGACGCCGTCGCTGCCGCGCACCACGTGGATGCACTCGCCCGGGCACTCCTTCGCCGAGTCGATCACCTCGAGGCGCAGGTGCTCGGGCACGTCCACCCGGCTGCCCGGGGCCAGCCGCAGCTCACCGTCGGCGCCCTTGACGTACGCCAGGCCGTCGACGTCGAACTCGAAGACCTCCGGCGCGTACTGTACGCAGAGCCCGTCGCCCGTGCAGAGGTCCTGATCCACCCAGACCTGAAGCTGGTCCGTCGCGACCTGCGTCATCGTGCACCCCCCATGTTCTCCCGTCCCACGCTCCGACGGTACCCGAACGCCAGTACCCGCCCGACGACCAGCCCTTGGCGATCAAGCTTCGGTGACGAGCGCGTTGCGCGGGACCGAATCGGGCTCATAGCGGCTAGTGTTAGGTCAGAACGTTCAAGCCCCCCGGGGAGGTGGGACGTGGCACGCAGCGACGACGCGGACTCGCGCGCCGCACGGTGGGAGAAGGAGGCCCACGATCTCTCCACGCAGGTCGCGTTCCTTCAAGAGGAACTCGCTCTGGTGCGGCGCAAGTTGACCGAAAGCCCCCGACACGTCCGGCAGCTCGAAGAGCGGCTGGCGGCCACCCAGGCACAGTTGGCGCGGCTGACCGAGAACAACGAACGGCTCGTGAGCACCCTCAAGGAGGCTCGCGCGCAGATCGTGACGCTCAAGGAGGAGATCGACCGCCTCGCGCAGCCACCCAGTGGCTACGGTGTCTTCCTGGCCAAGCACGACGACGGCACGGTGGACGTGTTCACCGGCGGGCGCAAGCTCCGGGTCGCCGTCTCGCCCTCGCTGGAGGTCGACGAGCTCCGGCGCGGCCAGGAGGTCCTGCTCAACGACGCGCTCAACATCGTCGACGCGTTCGGCTACGAGCGGGTCGGTGAGGTCGTGATGCTCAAGGAGATCCTCGCGGGTCCCGACGGCGCCCCGGGCGACCGGGCGCTGGTGGTCTCGCACTCCGACGAGGAGCGGATCGTGCACCTCGCCGAGACCCTGATCGGCTCGCCGATCCGGGCCGGCGACTCGCTCATGATCGAGCCCCGCTCGGCGTACGCGTACGAGCGGATCCCGAAGAGCGAGGTCGAGGAGCTGGTCCTGGAGGAGGTGCCCGACGTCGACTACACCGACATCGGTGGCCTCCACGCGCAGATCGAGCAGATCCGCGACGCGGTGGAGCTGCCTTTCCTGCACGCCGACCTGTTCCGTGAGCACCAGCTCCGCCCGCCGAAGGGCATCCTGCTCTACGGCCCGCCCGGTTGCGGCAAGACGCTGATCGCCAAGGCGGTGGCCAACTCGCTGGCCAAGAAGATCGCCGAGCGGCGTGGCGAGGAGAAGCACACCAGCTTCTTCCTCAACATCAAGGGTCCCGAGCTGCTCAACAAGTACGTCGGCGAGACCGAGCGGCACATCCGGTTGATCTTCCAGCGCGCCCGGGAGAAGGCCGGCGAGGGCACCCCGGTGATCGTGTTCTTCGACGAGATGGACTCGGTGTTCCGCACCCGCGGCTCCGGCGTCTCCTCGGACGTGGAGAACACCATCGTCCCGCAGCTGCTCAGCGAGATCGACGGCGTGGAGGGCCTGGAGAACGTCATCGTCATCGGCGCCTCCAACCGGGAGGACATGATCGACCCGGCGATCCTGCGCCCCGGCCGGCTCGACGTGAAGATCAAGATCGAGCGGCCGGACGCCGAGGCGGCCAAGGACATCTTCTCCAAGTACATCCTCTCCGGGCTGCCCCTGCACCCGGACGACCTGGCCGAGCACGGCGGCGACCCGCAGGCCACCGTGGCCGCGATGATCGACGCGGTCGTCCTGCGGATGTACTCGGAGACCGAGGAGAACCGCTTCCTCGAAGTCACCTACGCCAACGGCGACAAGGAAGTCCTCTACTTCAAGGACTTCAACTCCGGCGCGATGATCCAGAACATTGTCGACCGGGGCAAGAAGATGGCCATCAAGGAGTTCCTCACCTCCGGGCGCAAGGGGCTGCGGCTGCAGCACCTGCTCGACGCCTGCGTCGACGAGTTCCGGGAGAACGAGGACCTGCCCAACACCACCAACCCCGACGACTGGGCCCGCATCTCCGGCAAGAAGGGCGAGCGGATCGTCTACATCCGGACCCTCGTTTCCGGCGGCAAGGGCGCGGAGGCCGGCAGGTCGATAGAGACCGCCAGCAACACCGGCCAGTACCTGTAGCCCGACCAGCACGACGGAGGCCCGTGGCGCGTCGCGCCGCGGGCCTCCGCGCGTCACCGCCCGACCCGGCCGCGCGCCGCCACACGGTACGCCGGGCCGCCGGCAAGCCCCCATCCCGCGTGATCGCGACTACGCTCGACGTGACGGGGGACCGGGACGGGCGAGCGGGAGCGGGCAGTCGATGAGCGTTAGACGGATCATGGGCACCGAGGTCGAGTACGGCATCTCCGTACCCGGCCAGGCCGGGGCCAACCCGATGGTCACCTCCTCCCAGGTGGTGAACGCCTACGGGGCGCGCCCCGAACTCAATCGCGGTGGCCGGGCCCGTTGGGACTACGAGGAGGAGTCGCCGCTGCGCGACGCCCGCGGCTTCACCTACTCCGGCGCGGCCTACGACCCCGCCGAGGCGCTCGCCGACGAGGACCTCGGGCTGGCCAACGTAATACTCACCAACGGCGCCCGGCTCTACGTCGACCACGCGCACCCCGAGTACTCCACCCCCGAGGTGACCAACCCGCTCGACGTGGTGCGCTGGGACAAGGCGGGGGAGCGGGTGATGGCCGAGGCGGCCCGCCGGGCCGCCACCATCCCGGGCACCCAGTGGATCCACCTCTACAAGAACAACACCGACAACAAGGGCGCCAGCTACGGCGCCCACGAGAACTACCTGATGCGGCGGCAGACCCCGTTCGCCGACATCGTGGCGTACCTGACGCCGTTCTTCGTCACCCGGCAGATCATCTGCGGGGCCGGCCGCGTCGGCATCGGCCAGGACGGCGGCCAGAGCGGCTTCCAGATCTCGCAGCGCGCCGACTTCTTCGAGGTCGAGGTCGGGCTGGAGACCACCCTCAAGCGGCCGATCATCAACACCCGCGACGAGCCGCACGCGGACGCCGACAAGTACCGCCGGCTGCACGTCATCATCGGCGACGCCAACCTCTCGGAGATCTCCACCTACCTGAAGGTCGGCACCACCGCGCTCATCCTCACCATGATCGAGGAGAAGGCGCTCAGCCCGGACCTGGGCATCGCCGACCCGGTCAGCGAGCTGCGCGCGGTCAGCCACGACCCGTCGCTGAAGCACCTGATGCGGCTGCGCGACGGCCGCAAGCTGACCGCCCTGGACGTGCAGTGGGCGTACCTGGATCGGGTCCGGTCCTTCGTGGACGACCGGTACGGCAGCGACGTGGACGAGCAGACCGCGGACGTGCTCGACCGCTGGGAGAGCGTGCTGGACCGGCTCGGCCGGGACGCGTTCCTCTGCGCCGACGAGCTGGACTGGGTGGCCAAGCTGCGGCTGCTGGAGGGGTACCGGGAGCGGGAGAAGCTCGCCTGGGGCTCGCACAAGCTCCAGCTGGTCGACCTGCAGTACTCCGACGTCCGCCCGGAGAAGGGGCTCTACCACCGGCTGGTCTCGCGCGGATCGATGAAGACGCTGCTGACCGACGAGCAGACCCGGACCGCGATGACCGAGCCGCCGGAGGACACCCGGGCCTACTTCCGCGGCCGCTGCCTGGCCCAGTACGCCTCCGAGGTGGTTGCGGCGAGCTGGGACTCGGTGATCTTCGACGTGGGCCGGGAGTCGCTGGTCCGGGTGCCGATGATGGAGCCGGAGCGGGGCACGCGCAAGCACGTCGGCGCCCTCTTCGACCGCTGCGACACCGCCAAGGATCTGCTGGAGACCCTGACCGGCGGCTGAGGCCGTGAAACGGGAGCCCGTCGTGCGTCGGAAGGCGGCGCGCGGCGGGCTTTTCGTCGCTCCAGCGAGGTAAGTTCATCGCAGGCGATCGTGGAGGAGGCACCTGATGGCTACGCAAGAAGGCGGCCAGACCCAGTCCGGCAAGTCGACCCAGGGCGAGGAGATCGAGGACGTCACCGCGCAGGCCAACCCCGAGGTTGCCGAGCGCCACGCCGAGATCACCGAGGACGTCGACGACCTGCTCGACGAGATCGACTCCGTCCTCGAGGAGAACGCAGAGGAATTCGTGCGTGGATATGTCCAGAAAGGGGGGCAGTGATACTATATGTCCGATTTGCCGAGCGGATCGGACAAGAAGTGCCCGCAGTGTGAGCCGCTCCTGCCGGCCACCGAGTTCCGGAATCGGCGACGGGCAGATGGCCTCGCCTACTACTGCAAGACCTGCGCGGCGGCCCGTTCTGAGGCGAGTCGCCGTCAGCGCGGGATCGGTGCGCTGAAAACGTCTCCGGTTCCGGTGCCCGCCGGTCTGAAGTGGTGTCCGGACTGTGGCGAAATCAAGCCGCTGGAGGATTTCCCGCGTACCAGGAAGGCCAGCGGCCGCCACTCGTACTGCAAGCCGTGCCACAACGCCCGCGGCAAGGAGACCGCCCAGCGGCTCTACGGGGGCACCAGGGAGTACCACCTACGGCGGCGGTACGGGATCGGGGAGAAGGAGTTCCGGGAGCTTCTCGCCGAGCAGGGCGGCGTCTGCGCGGTGTGCGGCGACCCCGATCCGGAACATGTGGACCACGATCATCGCACCGGGTGGGTGCGCGGGATACTCTGCTTCAACTGCAACGGTGGTCTTGGCCAGTTCCGTGACAGTCCCGCGAGGCTGGCCAGGGCGATCACGTACCTGAGAGGAACCACGTGGCAGCGGGTTTTGATCCATCCGGGCGTCTTCCAGATGTGTTCACCAACGCGGGGACGTCCTCCTTCACGGCGTTCCTGAGCAAGGTGGCCCCCGAGATGCTGCCCGGCCGTCGGCCGCTGCCGCCCGGCATGGCCGCCGACCTGGCGCCGCACGCGACCACGATCGTGGCGATCGCCGCCGCCGGCGGCGTGGTGATGGCCGGCGACCGGCGCGCCACGATGGGCAACCTGATCGCCCAGCGGGACATCGAGAAGGTGCACCCGGCGGACGCGTACTCGCTGGTCGGCATCGCGGGCACCGCGGGCATCGGCATCGAGCTGATGCGACTGTTCCAGGTGGAGCTGGAGCACTACGAGAAGATCGAGGGCGCGATGCTCTCGCTCGACGGCAAGGCCAACCGGCTGGCCTCGATGATCCGCGGGAACCTGGGCGCGGCGATGCAGGGCCTCGCGGTGATCCCGCTCTTCGCCGGCTTCGACCTGGCCGCCGGCGACCCGGCGCGGGCCGGCCGGATCTTCAGTTTCGACGTGACCGGCGGCCCGTACGAGGAGACCGGCTACGACGCGATCGGCTCCGGCTCGCTGTTCGCCAAGTCGGCGCTGAAGAAGCGCTTCCGGGCCGGCCTGTCGATCGACGACGCGGTGCGGCTGGCGGTCGAGGCGCTCTACGACGCGGCCGACGACGACACCGCGACCGGTGGCCCGGATCTGACCCGCCGGATCTACCCGGTGGTGATGATGGCGACGGCGGAGGGCACCCGCCGGCTCACCGACGCCGAGACGGCGACGATCGCGGAGGGCGTCGTCTCCGGCCGGATGGAGAACCCGGGCGGCTGACCCCGCTCCCCACCTGACCAGTCAGCAGTCCGCAGCACAGCGCCCGAAGGAGAACCGCCGCCGTGGCCATGCAGTTCTACGCCTCGCCCGAGCAGATCATGCGCGACCGCTCCGAGCTGGCCCGCAAGGGCATCGCCCGGGGTCGCAGCGCGTTGGTCCTGAGTTACGAGGGTGGGGTGCTCTTCGTCGCGGAGAACCTCTCCAGCACCCTGCACAAGGTCAGCGAGATCTACGACCGGATCGGCTTCGCCGCGGTGGGCCGGTACAACGAGTTCGAGAACCTGCGCCGCGCCGGGGTGCGGATGGCGGACCTGAACGGCCTGAGCTACGACCGGCGCGACGTCAACGGCCTGGCCCTGGCGAACGCGTACGCGCAGACCCTCGGCGCGATCTTCACCGAGCAGTCGAAGCCGTTCGAGGTGGAGATCTGCGTGGCCGAGGTGGGCGCGACGCCCGAGGACGACGCGCTCTACCGGCTGACCTACGACGGCTCGGTCAACGACGAGCCGGGCCGGATGGCGATGGGTGGCCAGGCCGAGTCGATCTCCGGGGTGCTCAAGTCACAGCACCGGCCGGACATGTCGCTCAGCGAGGCGGTCCGGGCGGCCGTGCAGGCGCTGAGCAGTGTCGGCGGGGAGGGCGGAGCGGCGCGGACGATCGCCGCGAACCAGCTGGAGGTGGCGGTCCTGGACCGGCGCCGGGTGGGGCGGACGTTCCGCCGGATCACCGGGGCGGCGCTGACCGGGCTGCTGGACGGCGACGCCGGCGCGGACAACGCGCCCGCTCCCGGGCGGGCGAAGACGCCGACGGTGCCGACGGAGGAAGCGAACAAGCCGACTACGTCGGCGGGCTCGGCCGACCTGGAGGGCCAGCAGACCGAGCAGCCGGAAGCGTAACGGGCGCGGTGGGCACCGATCCCGACCGGCGTCGGGGTCCGGCGGGGCGTCAGCGGTGCGGCTTGAGCGGCTCCCACCAGGCCCGGTTCCGGCGGTACCAGTCGACGGTGGCGGCGAGCCCCCGGTCCAGGTCGACGGTGGCGGACCAGCCCAGCTCCCGCCGGCTGGTGGTGCTGTCCAGCGAGTAGCGCCGGTCGTGGCCCTTGCGGTCGGCGACCGGCCGCACCCGCTCCCAGCCGACACCGCAGGCGGCGAGCAGCCGGCCGGTGAGCTCCCGGTTGGTCAGCTCGGCCGAGCCACCGAGGTGGTAGACGCCGCCGGCGCGTCCCCGGGTCTGGGCCAGCGCGACGCCATTGCAGTGGTCCTCGACGTGCAGCCACTCCCGGACGTTGCCGCCGTCGCCGTAGAGGGGCACGTCGTGCCCGTTCAGCAGGTTGGTGATGAACAGCGGCACGACCTTCTCGGGGTACTGGTAGGGGCCGTACGTGTTGGCGCCCCGGGTGACCACGACGTCCAGGCCGTGGGTGCGGTGGTAGGCGAGGGCGAGCAGGTCGGCGCCGGCCTTGGAGGCCGAGTACGGCGAGCTGGGGTCCATCGGCGTCCGCTCGGTCCACGACCCGGTGTCGATGGAGCCGTACACCTCGTCGGTGGAGACCTGCACGAAGCGGCCCACGCCGTGCCGGAGCGCGGCGTCGAGCAGGGTCTGGGTGCCCACCACGTTGGTGGTGACGAAGGCCGCGGCGCCGGTGATGGACCGGTCCACGTGCGACTCGGCGGCGAAGTGGACGACGACGTCGTGGCCGGCGACGGTGGCGTCGACCAGCGGCGCGTCGCGGATGTCGCCGCGGACCACCCGCAGCCGGGGGTCGGCGCGTACGGGGGCGAGGCTGCCCTCGGTGGCGGCGTAGGTGAACGCGTCGAGCACGGTGACCGTGTCGACGTCGACGGCCGGCTCGGCGCCGCCGAGCAGTCGCCGCACGTACGCCGATCCGATGAACCCGGCGCCGCCGGTGACGAGGATCCTCACGGCTGGGAACGTACCGGCTCGCCGGTCGGGGTGCGGCGGGACCGCCGGTGCCGGCAGGCGTGCGTGACGGCCGCCGATGAGACGGCTGGGTTGAGCGCTGCCCATCGGGGGCCCCGGGCGGCTAATGTCACATCATGGAGCGGCGAATCTTCGGCCTCGAGACCGAGTACGGCGTCACCTGCACCTACCGCGGGCAGCGCCGGTTGTCCCCCGACGAGGTCGCGCGGTACCTGTTCCGGCGGGTGGTGTCGTGGGGCCGGTCGAGCAACGTGTTCCTGCGCAACGGGGCCCGCCTCTACCTGGACGTGGGCTCGCACCCGGAGTACGCGACGCCGGAGTGCGATTCGGTCACCGATCTGGTCGCCCACGACCGGGCCGGTGAGCGGATCCTGGAGGGGCTGCTCGTCGACGCGGAGAAGCGGCTGCACGACGAGGGCATCGCGGGTGAGATCTACCTGTTCAAGAACAACACCGACTCGGCCGGCAACTCGTACGGCTGCCACGAGAACTACCTGGTCTCCCGGCACGGCGAGTTCGGCCGGCTCGCCGACGTGCTGATCCCGTTCCTGGTCACCCGGCAGTTGATCTGCGGGGCGGGGAAGGTGCTGCAGACTCCGCGCGGGGCGGTCTACTGCCTGTCGCAGCGGGCCGAGCACATCTGGGAGGGCGTCTCCTCGGCGACCACCCGGAGCCGACCGATCATCAACACCCGGGACGAGCCGCACGCCGACGCCGAGCGGTACCGGCGGCTGCACGTGATCGTGGGCGACTCGAACATGAACGAGGTGACCACGCTGCTGAAGGTGGGCACCGCCGACCTCGTGCTGCGGATGATCGAGGCCGGGGTGGTGATGCGGGACCTGTCGCTGGAGAACCCGATCCGGGCGATCCGCGAGGTGTCGCACGACATCACCGGCCGGCGCAAGGTGCGGCTGGCCTCCGGCAAGGAGGTCAGCGCCTTGGAGATCCAGCAGGAATACCTGGCCAAGGCGACCGAGTTCGTGGAGCGGCGCGGCGGTGACCAGACCGCGAAGCGGGTGGTGGAACTCTGGGGCCGGGTGCTGCGGGCGGTGGAGACGGGCGACCTGGACCCGGTGGCCCGGGAGATCGACTGGGTGACCAAGCTGCGGCTGATCGAGCGGTACCAGCGCAAGCACGACCTGCCGCTGTCGCATCCGCGGGTGGCGCAGATGGACCTGGCGTACCACGACCTGCGGCGCGGCCGTGGCCTGTACGGGCTGCTGGAGCGGCGCGGCGAGGTGGACCGGGTGGCCACCGACCCGGAGATCTTCGAGGCGAAGGAGACCCCGCCGCAGACCACCCGGGCGCGGCTGCGCGGCGAGTTCATCCGGCACGCGCAGGAGAAGCGGCGGGACTTCACCGTCGACTGGGTGCACCTGAAGCTCAACGACCAGGCGCAGCGGACCGTGCTCTGCAAGGACCCGTTCCGGGCGTACGACGAGCGGGTGGAGCGGCTGATCGCCAGCATGTGACGGCGGGCGGCCGGTGCTGCGGGCGCCGGCCGCCACCGCACCGGTACGCTGGCGACGCGATGAACACTTCCGAACCCTCCGGCCGTGACAGCGGCACCGAGAAGCTGAACTGGATCGACCGCCGCCGGGAGAAGATCCGCGACGAGATCGAGCGCAACCGCCGCGGCGAGTACACGGTGCCGACGTGGGTGTTGGCGGCGGTGCTGGTCCTGATCGTCGGCGCCTGGCTGGCGCTGATCTTCCTCGCCGGCTGACGCTCCTCAGGGTTCCCCGGGGACTGCGTTCGGGCGGGAGCGCGCGCCCCGCGCCGACCGGCGGATTCCTTGACAGGTCGCCGCCGCACATGATCGTCTATGTCTTTCGCCGGGCCGATCGTAGGTGGGGACATGCCGGTCGCGGAGCCGCCGTGCGGCGCCTGCTGCTACCTCTTCACCGACACGCCGTGCGGTTCCTGCTACTCCTCCTGCACGGACGGAGGGGCGGATCTCGGTGCCTGGCTGGCGCTGCCGGAGGTGATCGTCCGGGCGGTGCTGGGGCTGGCCGCCGGCGCCTCGTCGCACGGCTCGCCGGCCGCGAGCGCGTCGACCCGGTTGGCCATCAGGCTGATCAAGGGGCGGGACGCCCACGGACACGGGAGAGTGACGTCATCGCACACATCGATCTCGGCTTCGACGAGCGGCAGCACCCCGGCATCCGGGGGCTGACCCGGTTCCGTCCGGAGACGGCCGGGCCGCTCAACGCCCTGGCGGAGACGCTGCTGCGCGCCCCGCACCCCACCCTCAGCCCCGGCGAACGCGAGCTGATCGCCGCGTACGTGTCCGGCCTGAACGACTGCGGATTCTGCCGCGCGTCCCATTCGGCGACGGCGGCGGCCCAGTTGCCGGCGGGGATGTCCCTCGTCGAGCAGGTGCGCGCCGACCTGGACGCCGCGCCGGTGGGGGAGAAGCTGCGGGCGCTGCTGCGGATCGCCGCCGCCGTCCAGCGCGGTGGCCGGGAGGTGACCGCCGAGCTGGTCGACGCCGCCCGGGCCGCGGGCGCCACCGACCTGGAGCTGCACGACACGGTGCTGATCGCGGCGGCGTTCTGCATGTACAACCGGTACGTCGACGGGCTGGCCGCGTTCACCCCGGAGGACCCGCGGGCGTACGAGATGGGGGCCCGGCACCTCGTGGAGCGCGGCTACGCGGCGGGCTGACCCCGCCGCCGGTCAGCGGGGTGAGCCGGGCGGCGTGCCGGCCGGCCGCGGCGGCGGCCAGGAAGTAGGCGTGGTCGGCGTCCAGGCCGCGGCCATGGTGGACAGCGTGACCGGCGTGGCGCGCAGCGCGGCGTCGAGGCCGTCGGTGGGCACCCGGACGATGGGGTGCCGCGCCGCGA
This sequence comes from Micromonospora sp. ATA51, assembly GCF_016802855.1. NCBI lineage: Bacteria > Bacillati > Actinomycetota > Actinomycetes > Micromonosporales > Micromonosporaceae > Micromonospora > Micromonospora sp. ATA51. Next base: position 11,229 of record NZ_JAEVHJ010000018.1, read on the forward strand.
GGGGGGCGAGGGCCGCGTCCACCTGCGCGGCCAGCGGCGACGCCAGGTTGTCGGGCACGACCAGGTCCGCCGGGGCGAGCGCCACCCGGCCGTACGCGGTGAGGCTGTGGTGGGAGACGCCGCGGTGCCGGGGGCGGGGGTCCGCGTCGGAGATCCGCAGCGAGCCGACCGGGCGGCCGCCGAGCGTGGCGACGGCGTTGACGGCCTCGCCGACGGCCACGCCGGAGAAGCCCCACCGGGTGCCGGTGCCCAGGTTGCCGGGTCCCTGGGCGACGATGGCGACGTCGGCGCGGAGCACGTGCCGGGCGGCGAGCAGCCCGCTGTGCAGGGTGCTGGCCTCCAGGTCCCCGCCGAACGCCTGCCCGACGCTGACGGTGCCGGCGAGGTGGTCGGCGAGCCCGGCGAGGGTGCGGGAGAACCAGGCGGGCAGCGCCCCGCCGTCGGTGAGCAGGTACGCCACCCGGGCGTCCGGGGCGTCGGCGTGGATCCCGGCGAGGATCGCCGGCAGGGCGGAGTGCAGGTCGGCGGTGACCACCGGCATCCCGTCCAGGCTCTCCGCGGCGGCGAGCAGGTCGTGGTGCGGGGAGGTCTCCTCGTCCACGCCGAGCAGGATGGGTTGCAGCGGGGTGTAGCGGGCCTTCACCAGGTGGCCGGCGTCGCGGGTGTCGAGGGCCTGCGGCGGGTCCGGCGGCAGGCGGTCGGGCAGGGCGACGACCAGGGCGTACCCGCCGGTGCCGAGGCCCATCAGCAGGGCGCCGGCGTTCAGCAGCACCCGGTCACCGGGCTGCGGGTCGCCGACCAGCGCCGGGTAGGCCAGGGCGCGCATCGGAGCGCCGTCGGGCAGGTCGACGTCGAGTTCGGTGGCGCCGGCCCACCGCCGCCGCACCGCCGTGACCGTTCCGGACCGCCATCGCACCATGCCCGGCACGCTATCCGCCGTCCGCCGGGCCGGTCGTGCCCGGGTCAGGACTGGCCGCCGGGGCCGGGCTCCCGGTCCGCCGGACGATCCCCCTCGTCCTGGGTGCGGCGGGCGCGTCCACCCCCGGAGCCGGGCATCGACCGGGTCGGGTCGAGGAAGACGTACCCGATCTCCGGGTACCGGTCGGTGAGCCGGCGCTCGGCCTCGTCCGCGGCCGCCTCGATGTCGGCGCCGGTGGCGGCGTCGTGGAAGTCGACCTTGGCGGCGACCAGGATTTCCTCCGGGCCGAGCAGCATGGTCATCAGCGTGTCGACCCGGTCGACCGCCGGCAGTCCGGCCAGCTCGCGTTCGATCTGCCGGTGCACGCGTTCCGAGACGGCGCGGCCCACCAGCAGCGAGATGTTGCTCCGGGCCAGGATGGTGGCGACCGCCAGCAGCAGCACGCCGATGAGGATCGAGGCGACGCCGTCGTAGAGCTCGTCGCCGGTCAGGTGGGACAGCCCCAGGCCGGCGCCGGCGATCAGCAGACCGGTCAGGGCGGCGCTGTCCTCCAGGAAGACCGCCTTCACGGTGGTGTCGGCGGTCAGCCGGAGGTAGCGGCGCGGGCTGGCCCGCCAGCGGCGGGACTCCCGGCGGACCTGCCGGACCGCCCGGGCCAGGGAGACGGACTCGATCACGAAGGAGAGCGCCAGCACGATGTACGACGCCAGGTAGTCGCCGGTGTGTTCGTGCACGACGATCGTGGTCACGCCGTGGGTGATGGCGAAGCCGGCGCCGACGACGAAGGTGAACATCGCGGCGAGGAACGCCCAGACGTAGCTCTCCTTGCCGTACCCGAAGGGGTGCCGGGTGTCGGCGGGCCGCGCGCCCCGGCGCAGCGCCAGGTAGAGCAGCACCTCGGTGGTGGTGTCGGCGACGGAGTGGGCGGCCTCGGAGAGCATCGCGGCCGAGCCGGAGATCAGCCCGGCGACCAGCTTGGCGACGGCGATGGCGAGGTTGGCCGCGCCGGCGACGACGACCGTGCCGACGCTCTCGGACTTGGCTTCCGCTTCCGCCATGCGCTCACCCTATGGCCGGTTTCGGCCCCCCGCCCGGCGTGCGGAGCCGCTGCGGGAGGGTGTGGCGTGGCTCGCCCGGGCCGCGACGTTCCGCGCGCCGCCCCCGCGTGGGTGCGCGCCCACGCCGCGCGGGCTGCTAGCGTTCAGCACGTGTCGCGGACCCGCACCGAACGCCTGGTCAACCTGGTGATCTGCCTGCTGTCCACGCGACGGTTCCTGACCGCCGCGCAGATCGCCGCGACCGTGCCCGGTTACGAGCACGATCCGGACGACGCCAAGGACCACGAGGCGTTCCAGCGCAAGTTCGAACGGGACAAGGCGGAGCTGCGCGAGCTGGGTGTCCCGCTGGAGACCGGCACGGCGAGCGTCTTCGACGCCGAGCCGGGCTACCGGATCGCCCACCGCGAGTACGCGCTGCCCGACATCCCCCTGGAGCCGGACGAGGCCGCCGCCGTGGGCATCGCCGCCCGGCTGTGGCAGCACGCCGGCCTGGCCGCGGCCGCCTCCTCCGGGCTGGCCAAGCTGCGCGCCGCCGGGGTGGACGTGGACCCGCAGGCCACCCTGGGCATGGAGCCGATGGTGACGGTCGACCCGGCGTTCGCCCCGTTGACCGCCGCCGCCCGGGACCGGCGGGAGGTCAACTTCGACTACCGGGTGCCGGACCGGGACGCGTCGAGCCGTCGCCGGCTCCAGCCGTGGGGCGTGGTCTGCTGGCGCGGCCGGTGGTACGTGGTCGGCCACGACCTGGACCGGGAGGCCACCCGCTGCTTCCGTCTCTCCCGGGTGGTCGGCGCGGTCCGGGTCACCGGCCAGCCGGGGGCGTACGAGCCGCCTGCCGGGGTGGATCTGATCAGCCACGTCGCCCGCTGGTCGGGGCCGGTGGAGCGGACCGGGCGGGCCAGCGTGCTGGTCGTCCCGGGCCGGCGCCGGGCTGCGCCGCTGGGCGGTGGACAGCACCAGCGGGCCGGACGGCGACCGGCTGGTCCTGCCGTACGCCGACCCGGACTACCTCGCCGGCCAGCTCGTCGGGTACGGCCCGGACGTGCGGGTGCTGGACCCGCCGGAGGTCCGCGAGGCGGTCATCCAGCGGCTGAAGGAGATCGCCGCCCGGCACGACGAGCTGGCGGTCGCCGGGGGTGCCCGGTGACCCGGCCGGCGGCCCGTGCCGGCCGCGCCTCGGCGGACCGGCTGGCCCGGCTGCTCAACCTGGTGCCCTACCTGCTGGCCCGGCCCGGTATCGAGATCGCCGAGGCGGCCGGTGACCTGGGGGTGACCGAGCGGCAGCTGCGGGAGGACCTGGAGCTGCTCTGGGTGTGCGGGCTGCCCGGCTACGGTCCGGGTGACCTGATCGACATGGCGTTCGACGGTGACCGGGTCACCATCACCTACGACGCGGGGATCGACCGGCCGCTGCGGCTCACCCCGGACGAGGCCCTGGCCCTGGTGGTCGCGCTGCGGATGCTCGCGGAGACCCCGGGGGTGGCCAACCGGGAGGCCGTCGAGCGGGCCCTCGCCAAGATCGAGAACGCGGCGGGCGACCTGGTGGCCGCCCCGGTGGAGGTCCGGCTGCCCGGGGACAGCGCCCGCGTGCGGGAGCTGCGCGCCGCGGTCGAGCGTGGCCGCGCGTTGCGGATCACCTACTACACCCCGGCCCGGGACGAGACCACCGAGCGGACCATCGACCCGCTGCGGATGTTGATGGTGGGCGGCCGGGCGTACGTCGAGGCGTGGTGCCGGCGGGCCGAGGCGGTTCGGCTGTTCCGGGCCGACCGGATCGACGCGGTCACCGAGCTGGACGAGCGGGCCGTGGTGCCGCCGCAGGCCCGGCCGCACGACCTGTCCGACGGGGTGTTCCGTCCCTCGCCGGACCTGCCGCTGATCACCCTGCGGATCGGCCGGGGCGAGCGGTGGATCACCGAGTACTACCCGTGCGAACGGGTCGAGGCCGACGGCGAGCAGTGGCTGGTGTCGCTGCGGGTCACCGACCTGGGCTGGGCCCGCCGCTTCGTGCTCGGGCTGGGCCCGGACGTCGCGGTGGTCGCCCCGGCGGAGTTGGCCGAGCAGGTCCGCGCCCAGGCGGCGGCCGCGCTCGACGCGTACGCGACGCCGGCCCGGCGCCGACTCGGCGGGGGCCACTGTCACCCAGTAGGCTGACCGCCGTGGTGACCTGGATCGTGCTCGCGGTGGTGCTGTTCGCGCTCGTCGTGCTGGGCCTGGCGGTCCGGCCGGTGCTGGCGCGGCTGCCCCGGCTGCGCCGGGCGGCGGTGGCGCTGCAGGGGCGTCAGGCCGAGGCGGAGGCGCTGCGGTCCACCGCGGAGGCGCTCCAGCAGCGGGCCGAGGCGCTGCAGGCCCGGGCCGCCACCGCCCAGGAGCGGGTGGCGTTGATCAAGGCCAAGCGGGGAAAGTGATCGATCGGCGTCGGTCCCGGGCGCGGTAGCTGCGCGTTCGGCGGTCGTTGCGCGCAGAAACGCGCCGCCGCAGACGGTTGACGGGACACTCCGGGTTGGCCGAGACTTCACCGACCGGGCCCGCACCGACAGGCCCGGTGGGGTGGCAACCGCTCTCGGCGCACGTACGATGGGCTGCGTCCGCCCCTCAACGACACAGAGCGACTGGAGCTTCCCATGGGTGCCCTCAAGCCGTGGCACATCGCCGTACTCGTGGTCGTGCTGATCCTGCTCTTCGGCGCGAAGCGGCTCCCCGACGCGGCCCGCTCGCTGGGCCGCTCGCTGCGGATCATCAAGGCCGAGACCAAGAGCCTGCACGACGACGACCGTGACCTGGCCGAGAAGGCCGACGCGCAGGCCGGCTACCAGCCGCTCCCGCCGTACGCCGGTCAGCAGCCGCAGCAGGGTTACGCGCCGCAGCAGCCCCCGCAGCAGCAGCAGTACGCCCAGCCGCAGCAGCCGGTCGCCCCGCCGGTCGACCCGGTGCAGCGCGTCCGCGACAACTGACCGAAGGGCCCAGCACCGTGGCCTTCGCGCTCCGTAAGCGCGGCCCGAGCACCTTCGAGCGGGCCGCCGACGGCTCGATGACGCTCATGGAGCACATCCGTGAGCTGCGTAACCGCCTGTTCCGTGCCTCCCTGGCGATCGTGGTCGGCTTCGGCTTCGGCGTCTGGCTCTCCGGTCCGGTGCTGCACCTGCTGCAGAAGCCGTACTGCGACCTGCCGAAGGCGAGGCTCGTCAACGGCACGTGCAACTTCGTCCAGCTCGGGCCGGCCGACCTGTTCCTGCTGCAGATGAAGGTGGCCCTCTGGGTCGGGCTGATCATCGCGGCGCCGATCTGGCTGTACCAGCTCTGGGCGTTCATCGCGCCGGGCCTGCACAGGCACGAGCGGCGGTACGCGTACTTCTTCACCGGCCTGGCGGCGCCGTTGTTCGGCGGCGGCGCGGTGCTGGCCTACTTCGTCACCTCCAAGGGCCTTGAGTTCCTGCTCAACGTCTCCGGTGGCGGTGACATCACCACGACACTGGACATCACCCGGTACATCTCGTTCGTCACGAATCTCATCCTGCTCTTCGGGGTGGCGTTCGAGTTCCCGCTGATCGTGCTCATGCTCAACTTCGTGGGGCTGGCCAGCGCGAAGCGGCTGTTCGGCTGGTGGCGGGTGGCGATCTTCGTCTTCTTCGCCTTCTCCGCGGTGGTCACACCGACGCCCGATCCGTTCGGCATGACCGCGTTGGCCATCTGCCTCTCCGCGCTCTACTTCGGCGCGGTAGCGGTGGCCTTCCTCAACGACCGGCGGCGGGGGCGCGGTCGCGAGATCTACTCGGACCTCGGCGACGACGAGGTGTCGCCGCTGGACCTGACGCCCGAGCCGGTCGAGGCGGGGCAGCGGGTCGACACGGTCGCCCCGGTCGGGGCGCCGGAGCCGGTCGCCGCGCCCGCGCCGATCGAGCGCCGCTACGACGACATGACCTGACCGGGCTTCCCGGAGCACCGACGCGGACGCGCCCCGGGTGGGCGGCGTCCGGCGTTTCCGGCGGCCCGGGGGGTGATCCGCGTCAGACGAGCGCCAGCAGGCGGTCGAGCGCCGGGGGCACCCGGCCGGGGTCGAGGGCGCCGGCGAGCAGACCCGCGTAGTGGCTCTTCCGGCCGGACCGGGTGCCGAGGAAGCGGTGCAGCTGCCGGGGGAGCGGGCGTGCCTGCTGGGCGGGCTGCCGTTGGAAGAGCCGGAGCGACCGGAGGTCCCCCGCCTCCTCGACGACCCGCTCCACCTCGCCCGTGCCGAGCGCGCGGATCAACTCCTCCTCCAGGTCCGCGACGCAGACCTGGAAGCCGAGGTCGGCCATCCGGTCCCGGGACAGGTCCGCGCCGAGGCCGGCCCGCTCCAGACCCCGTCGGATGTACCCCTCCTCGGCGGCGTCGTAGAGGCCGGCGAGCCTGCGGTCGAGGCCGCGCGGGCCGAACAGCTCGAGGAAATGGCCGACGTTGGTGGCCCCGCCCATCGGGACGATCGCCACCCCGTCGAGGGAGCGGCCGCGACGCTCGGCCACCGCCTGCAGGGCGCACCGGTCGCTGGCGCCCTCCACCAGCACCACCGTCGCGGCGTCCAGGCCCGCGACGAGGTCCAGCGCGGTTCGCAGATCCACCGCCCACCTCCGTGCCCGCCGACGGCGCCACCATGCCGGGTGCCGTCCGGGAAGGCAAGCGAGTATTCGGCGCATCCGCTGCCGGGCGCCGGCATCCCGCACCTGCAGGTGATGTGACCGGGTCCCGGCCCGTGTCCGATCCGGACACCGGCCGGGCCGCGCCGTGCTCAGGCCACCCGACGGACGCGGTCCGGCGGCGGCGCCGGCACGGCGTCCGGGTGCAGGATCGCAGCGATCGCCTCGACCCCGTCGACCAGCCGGGGACCGGCCCGCACGATCAGCCCGTCCGCGTCGACGGCCCAGACCTCCGCGTCGGGGAAGTGCGGGGCCACCGCCGCGGCCTGGTCGGCGGCCCCGTCGAGGTGGAAGCCGCACGGGGTGACCAGCACGACCTCCGGCGCCGCGGCCCGCAGCGCGGCCCAGGTGGTGGGCGTCGAGCGGGCGCCGGGGTGGCCGGCCACCGGTTCGCCGCCGGCGGCCCGGACCTGGTCGGGAATCCAATGACCGGCGCCGAACGGCGGGTCCACCCACTCCACGACCGCGACCCGGCGCCGCGGCCGGTCGGCCACCGAGGCGGAGACCCCCGCCAGTCGCGCCCGCAGGCCGTCCACCAGGGCCTCCGCCCGATCCGGTACGCAGGCGGCCGTCCCCACCGCGAGGATGGTGCCGAACACGTCCTCCAGGGTGTACGGGTCGAGCGACAGCACGTCGGCCCGGCAGCCGAGGTGGTCCACGGCGTCGGCCACCCGCCCGGCGGGCAGGGCGCAGACCCGGCACAGGTCCTGGGTGAGGATCAGGTCGGGGTCGAGCCCGGCCAGCGCGCCCGCGTGCAGGGTGTAGAGGTCGGCCCCCGCGGCGAGCTGCCCCTTGACGTACGCGTCGATCTCGCCGGGACTCATGCCGCGGGTGTCCCGGCCGCCCACGACGACCGTCGTGCCGGCCCGGTCCGCCGCCGGCAGCTCGCATTCGAAGGTCACCCCGACCAGGTCCTCAGCGAGGCCGAGGGCGTAGACGATCTCGGTGGCGGACGGCAGCAGGGAGACCAGGCGCATCCCGCCATCCTGCCCGCCCACCGCACGGGCCCCGCACTGCCCCGGCAGTTGCCCGATCCCGACCTTTCGGTCCGGGCCCGGCGATAGGCTGGGTCGGCGCCGGAGAGCACGGACGCATCGGTCGTCGCCGCCGCACGGGTCGCCACAATCCACCTCGGGGCCGCCCGCCCCGACGGCGATCTCGCGGGAGGCGGTGCGGTGTCGGATCCCATCACGGTGTTCTTCGAGCGGCTCGCCGCCGGCGGCTGTGGGCGCCTGCTGCGCAAGACCGGCGGCACCGTCCGGTTCGAGCTGACGGGGGACGACGGGCTCGACCTCTGGCACCTGACCATCGCCGAAGGGCGGGTGGAGGTGTCCCGGGAGGCGCGGGACGCGGATGCGGTGATCCACACCGACCGGGCCTTCTTCCTTCGGATGGTGCGGGGCGAGGCGAAGCCACTGACGGCCTGGCTGCGCAACGACATCATTGCCGAGGGGCAGTTCCGCTTCGTCGTCCTGCTGGAGCGGCTCTTCGCCGCGCCGCCGCCGGTGACCCGGCAACCACGCGCCGTGGCCGGCGACGGCCGGGAGCGGGCATGAAGTCGAACCTGGTCCGGGTGCTGGACGGCAACATCTTCGTGCTCAGCGAGAACAACGGCGACATCGAGGCGGCCGTCGCCAACGTGTGCGGCTTCTTCGACTTCGACACCCGTTTCCTGTCGCTGTGGCGGCTCCGGCTGAACGGCGACCGGCTGAACCCGCTCTCCATCGCCGAACGGGACTACTTCACGCTGCGCTTCTTCCTGGTGCCGGGCGAGCCCACCCATTATGTGGACGCGAAGGCCTCGGTGATCCGGGAGCGGTCCATCACCGGCGGCGTCTTCGAGGAGCGGCTGACCGTGCTGAACCACGACCGGGGTCCGGTGGACTTCACCGTACGGCTGGACGTGGCCAGCGACTTCTCGCCGATCAGTCTGGTCGGCGCGGAGCGCGAGCCGGTGGGACAGCTCTACCGGCGCGTCGAGGACGGCGGCCTGCGGCTCGGCTACCGCCGGGAGAAGTTCCAGCGGGAGACGGTCATCTCCACCAGTGAGCCGGCGGCGTCGACGAGGACGGGCTGACGTACACGGTGCAGGTGGAAGGGAACGGGGAGTGGACGACGACCCTGCGGGTCCGGGCGTTGGTGCTGCGGCCGGACGGCCGGGACGTTCGGGAGCAGCTGGACCGGCGCCCCCGGCGGACCACCGCGGAGCAGCGGGAGGACCTGGCGGACTGGCTGGCCCGGGCGCCGCAGCTGAGCTGTGACTGGGACGCGGTGACCACCACCTACCAGCGGAGTCTGGTCGACCTGGCCGCGCTGCGGTACTCCCCGCTCACCCTCCCGGACGAGACGATGCCCGCCGCCGGCCTGCCCTGGGTGGCCACCATCACCGGGCGGGACAGCATCCTGACCAGCTTCCAGGCGCTGCCGATCGCATCCGAGCTGGCGGTGGCGACCCTGCGGATGCTCGGCATCGACCAGGGCGCGGTGCTCGACGACTTCCGCGACGAGGAGCCGGGCAAGATCCTGCGCGAGTTCCGCTACAGCGAAATGGTGGCCTTCGAGGAGCGACCCGAATCGCCGTACTACGGCAGCGCCGACGTCACGCCGCTCTACGTGGTGCTGCTCGACGAGTACGAGCGGTGGACCGGCGACGCCGCCCTGGTGCGGGAGCTCGAGGAAGAGGCCCGGGCGGCGCTGAACTGGATCGACCAGTACGGCGACATCCTCGGCGACGGCTACGTCCGCTACCGGCGGCGCAACACGCGAACCGGGCCGGAGAACCAGGGCTGGAAGGACTCGCCGGCGGCGATCTGCTATGCCGACGGCCGGCTCCCGGAACCGCCCCGGGCCACCTGTGAGCTGCAGGGCTACGCGTACGACGCGAAGCTGCGCGGGGCCCGGCTGGCCCGCGAGTTCTGGGGCGACCCGGCGTACGGGGAACGGCTGGAACGGGAGGCGGCGGCCCTGCGGGAGCGCTTCGAGCGGGACTTCTGGATCGCCGACCGGGGCTACTACGCGCTCGCGCTGGACGCGACGGCCGGCAGGTCGACGCGCTCGCCTCCAACATGGGACACCTGCTGTGGAGCGGCATCGTCGACGAGTCCCGGGCCGCACAGGTCGCCGCGCACCTGCTCGGCCCCCGGCTCTTCTCCGGCTGGGGAGTGCGGACGCTGGCCGAGGGGCAGGCGCGGTACAACCCGCTCGGATCCCACGTCGGGGCGGTCTGGCCGTTCGACAACGCGCTGATCGCCTGGGGGCTGCGCCAGTACGGCTTCGCCGAGGAGGCCGGCCGGATCGCCGAGGGGATCATCGACGCGGCGCGCCACTTCCACGGCCGCATGCCGGAGGCGTTCGCCGGCTATCCCCGAGAGCTGACCCGTTACCCGGTGCGCTATCCGACGGCGAACAGCCCGCAGGCGCTGGCCACCGGTGCGACGTTCCTGCTGCTGCGTGCCCTGCTGGGTCTGGACCCCGCCGGGGAGCACCTGATGATGGTGCCGCGGGTGCCGGCCCGGTTCGGCCGGGTGGAGTTGCTGGACGTCCGCGGGCGGTGGGGTCAGATCGACGTGATCGGCAGCGGGCTGGCCCGCCTGGACGGCGGTGACCGGGGGCCGGGTTGGGCGGTGAGCCGGGCCACCCTCGTGGCCGGGCGGCTTGGCGGCCGCTCGGGGCCGGGTCTAGCGTTCGCCGGGGCGCTCCGCCCGCGCCCGACAGCCCACCACCGCCCACCCGGAGGACATCCCTTCATGCGTGCCACCGTGATCCACGCCCCGAACGACATCCGGGTCGAGGAGGTGCCGGACGCCGCCGTCCGCACCCCGACCGACGCCGTCGTACGCGTCGTGCTCGCCTGCATCTGCGGCAGTGACCTGTGGGCGTACCGGGGGGTGGCCAAGCGCCAGCCCGGGCAGCGGATCGGTCACGAGTTCCTCGGCGTGGTCGAGGCCGTCGGCGCCGAGGTGACCTCGGTCCGGGCGGGCGACCTGGTGGTGGCGCCGTTCGTCTGGTCCGACGGGGTCTGCGACTTCTGCCGGGAGGGCCTGCAGACGTCCTGCCCGCACGGCGGCTTCTGGGGCGAGCCCGGCTCCGACGGCGGCCAGGGCGAGGCCGTCCGTGTCCCGTACGCCGACGGGACCCTGGTCAAGCTCCCCGCCGAGGCGGCCGGCGACGAGCGGCTGCTCACCGCGATGCTGGCCCTGTCCGACGTGATGTCCACCGGCCACCACGCCGCCCTGGCCGCCCGGGTCCGGCCCGGCACCACCGTCGCGGTGGTCGGCGACGGCGCGGTCGGCCTGTGCGGGGTGCTCGCCGCCCGGCGGCTCGGCGCCGAGCAGATCATCGCGCTGGGCCGGCACACCGCCCGCACCGACATCGCCCGCTCCTTCGGCGCCACCGACGTGGTCGCCGAGCGGGGCGACGCCGCGATCGCCGCGGTCAAGGAGCTGACCAAGGGGCAGGGCGCGCACGCCGTGCTGGAGGCCGTCGGCACCGCGGAGTCGATGCGTACCGCGATCTCCATCGCCCGCGACGGCGGCGCGGTGGGCTACGTCGGGGTGCCGCACGGCGGCAGCGCCGGCGTGGACATCGGCCAGATGTTCGGCCGCAACGTCGCGCTCGGCGGCGGCGTCGCGCCGGCCCGGGCGTACATTCCGGAGCTGCTTGCCGACGTGCTGGACGGCGCCATCGACCCGTCGCCGGTCTTCGACCGGTCGGTGACCCTCGACCAGGTGCCGGACGGCTACCGGGCGATGGACGAGCGCACCGCGCTCAAGGTCCGCATCACCTTCTGACCAGGTCGGCACGACGAGGCGCCGGACCCGCGGCAACGCGGGTCGGGCGCCTCCGTCGTGGACAGATCGGGCGGCCGGTGGCCGGAAGACGGTCCGGTGCGGGCGCAGCCACGGGGTTGAGGGGCGTCTCCCCTGGTGGAGGCCGTGGGTCGTACCGTACGGTGCTCGCCGTGACCGCGCACGATCTTGTTCCGCCCGGCCCCGTCGCCGTGCTCGCCAACCCCACCGCCGGCCGGGGCCGGCACCGTGGCCTGCTGCCCCGGCTGCTCGAGCGGCTGAACGCCGGCGGCCGGCCGGTGCGGGTGCTGACGGCGGGAACCCCGGCGGAGGCGGAGGCGGCGTGCCACGCCGCGGTCGCGGACGGCGCCGGTGCGTTGGTCGCGGTGGGTGGCGACGGCACCGTCCACCGGGCGTTGCAGGCGGTCGCCGGTACGGCCGTGCCGTTCGGCCCCGTCCCCGCCGGCACCGGCAACGACTTCGCGGTCGACACCGGCTTCCCGGCCGACCCGCTCGCCGCGGTCGACGTGATCGCCGCCGCGCTGCGCGACGGCCGGACCCGCCCGGTCGACCTGGCCCGGATGACCGCCCCCGACGGTGGGCACCGCTGGTACGGGGCGGTGCTGGCCGCCGGATTCGACGCGATCGTCAACGAGCGGGCCAACCGGATGCGCTGGCCGCGCGGCCCGCGCCGCTACGACCTGGCGATCCTGGTGGAGCTGGCCCGGCTGCGCCCGCGCCGGTACACGCTGCGCCTCGACGGCGAGGAGCTGACGCCCGACGCCGTGCTGGTGGCGGTGGGCAACTGCCCGACCTACGGCGGGGGCATGCGGATCTGCCCGGACGCCGACCCGACCGACGGGCTGCTGGACGTGGTGGTCGGCGGACGGTTCGACCGGCGCACCCTGATGCGGGTGAAGCCGCGCATCTACCAGGGCACGCACGTCGACCATCCGCTGGTGCGCAGCTACCGGGCGCGGACCGTGGAGCTGAACGCCGAGGGCATCACCACGTACGCCGACGGGGAGCGGGCCCTCGACCTGCCGGTGCGGATCAGCGCCGTGCCGCAGGCGGTGCGGCTGCTGGGCTGAGCCGACCCTCGGGCCCCGGGTCGGCGGAGCCGTCCGGGCGCTCGGCTGCCGTCGTGCCGTCGCGCCCTCGGTCGACGTGGCCGGCGCGCCGGCCCGGACCGCGCCGATGCTGGCGCGATCACCAGACCGATCGCGAGGACCTCCGTCGCGCGCAGCGCCTGGTCCAGCACCAGCCAGCCGGCGAGGGCGGCGATGGCCGGGCCGAGGCTCATCAGCACGGCGAAGGTCGCGGTGGGCAGCCGGCGCAGCGCCAGCAGTTCCAGGGTGTACGGCAGCACCGAGGCGAGCAGGGCGAGCCCGGCGCCCAGCCCGAGCACGGCCGGATGCCCCAGCCGGGCGCCGGCCCCGACCAGCCCGATCGGCAGGGTGACCAGGGCGGCCACCGTCAGCGCCAGGGCCAGCCCGTCCGCGCGGGGGAACCGGCCGCCGACCCGCGCCGAGCAGAGGATGTACGCGGCCCACATCACCCCCGCGCCCAACGCCAGCGCGGCGCCGGCCGGGTCGAGCCGGTCGAAGCCGCCCTGGCCGAGCAGGGCCACCCCGGCCAGGGCCAGCCCGGCCCAGCACCAGGCGGCCAGCCGGCGGGCGGTGCACACCGACAGGGCCAGCGGTCCGAGCACCTCCAGGGTGACGGCCGGGCCGAGCGGGATCCGGTCGATGGCCTGGTAGAAGATCGAGTTCATGCCGGCCAGGGCCAGCCCGAAGGCCATCACCGAGGCCCAGTCGGCGCGGTCGTGGCCGCGCAGCCGCGGCCGGCACACCGCCAGCATCAGCAGCGCGCCGATGGTCAGCCGCAGGGTCACCGCCCCGGCCACCCCCGTGCGCGGGAAGAGCAGGGCGGCGACCGCCGACCCGAACTGCACCGACAGCGCCCCGCCGAGGACCAGCCCGACCGCCCCGAGCCGACCGCGGCGCGGGGCCTGCTCCGTCGACGGGCGCGGCCTGGTGGTCATGCCCGTGACGCTAGACGGGCACCTCGGAACCGGGCTCGCCGGGCCGGCTGCTCCCGAGGCGGGCCACGTCGCGCCCGCCGCTCAGCTCGGCGAGGGTGGTCGGCTCCGCACCCGCCCGGTAGTCCCGCGCCGGCACTCCGTACGCCTCCCGGAAGGCGCGGCTGAAGTGGGCGGGGTCCGGAAACCCCCATCGCGCCGCGATGACCCGGATGGGCTGGTCCCGCAGCAACGGGTTGCGCAGGTCGCGCCGGCACTGTTCCAGGCGGCGCCGGCGGATGAGCCCAGCGACCGTCTCCTCCTCGCCGGCGAAGAGCCGGTGCAGGGTGCGCAGCGACAGGTGGTGGGCCTGCGCCACGGCGCCGGGGTCGAGGCCCGGCCGGGCCAGGTGCCGCTCGATGAACTCGACCACCTGCAGCCGGGTGACCTGCTGACGCGTCTCCGGCGACAGGGAGTCCTCGCCGTCCGCGTACCGTGCCAGGGTCGCGCACACCAGGTCGAGCGTCACGCCGCCGAGCCCCTGCGCCTCGCTCGGCTCGTACTGCTCGGGGTGCGCCACCAGTTGCCGGAGGAACTGCGCCAGCAGGGCGCCCGTCCCCCGGTCGGCGGGCATGGCCGCGGCGAGCAGCCGGTTAACCCGACCGGCGGACAGCGGCAGCCGGGCGTGCGGGATGTGCACGCAGATCGTCGAGGTGTACCTCGTCTCGTCCACCTGGTGCTCCGCCTCGTACGGTCGGGAGCCGTCGAAGAAGGTGAACCCGGTCTGGTCGATGGTCGACTCGTTGCGGGCCTGGCTGATGGCGCTGAAGCCGGCGGTCGGCAGGGCCAGCTGGAACATCTCCGAGTCGGCCTGGCGGATCTGCCGGGCCGTCCGCCTGGTGCGCAGCGTCGGGTACCGGAACTCGGTCAGGTGCACCCCGCCCAGGTCGATCAGCTGGGCGAAGGCGTTGAACGGCGCCCGCCGGTCGGTCCAGATGCTGGCCGGCGTGCTGCCGACGGCGAAATCCGCCCAGAGGTCGAAGCGGTCGGCTTCCGGCACCAGCTGGGTGTCGAGCACCTGACGTGGCAGGATCGCGTCCTCCCCGAGGGCGTTGATGATCGAGGCAGCATCGTACCGGCAGCTCGCGGAGGTCCATGGGGCAGTGCGGCACCGCGGACGAGCTACCGGAGGCGCTGACCACCTCGGGTCAGCGCCGGAACCCGCAGCTCAGGAGCCCAGCGCCAGGTCGAGCACCGCGCCGAGCCCGTTGGCCCGGCCGGCGTCGGCGGCCGGCAGCACCAGCACGGCGCAGCCCGCGCCCACCGCGCCCGCGTCGGCCGGCGTGTCGCCGACCATCAACGCGCGCTCCGAGTCGACGCCGAGCATTCCGCAGGCCCGCAGGAAGATCCCCGGGTCCGGCTTGCAGCGCCCCACCTCGTAGGAGAGCGCGTACGCGTCGACCAGCCCGTCGAGGCCCCAGGCGGCGAAGAGCGGCCGGATGTCGAAGCCGATGTTGCTGACGACGGCCACCTTCACCCCGGCGCGCCGCAGCTCCTTGAGCACCGCCTCGGTGTCCGGGTACGGCACCCAGCCCTCGGGGACCCGTACCCGCTCGTAGAGCGCCTCGGGGAACCCGTCGATGCCCGCGTCCACCGTCTCCGCCAGCCCGGTGTACGCGCCCCGGTGGGCGTGCTCGTAGAGATCCCGGTCGGCCCAGAGCTCGGCCAGCCGGGGCGGCACCCGCGCGGGCACCGGCCCGCCGGCCCGCCCGGCGGTGAGCAGCCGGTCGGCCAGCGAGGTGGCGCGTACCCGGTCCAGCTCCACCCCACACGTCGCGGCGGCCGCCAGCACCCACTCGCGCGGCTCCTCCACCTGGGCGAGGGTGCCGTGGAAGTCGAAGAGCACCGCCTCCACGGGCCGGCGGGACGTGCTCGGGCGGACGGCATCGTCGGCGCCGCTCGAGGCGTGGGGCGGTTCGGCATGGTCCGGCACGTCGTGCACCCTACCGACCGCCTCCGACCGTACTGCCGGACGGCCTTGTCAGGTGGTGGTCGGTCCTAGCGATTAATCTTGGAGGCATGTCGAGTCCCGCCGAGCGGTACGCCGCGGCGCGCCGCCGGGCCGCGCAGGCCTCCACCTTCCCGGCCCTGGACGAGTTCGCCCGAGACCTCGGGTTCGACCTCGACGACTTCCAGCGGGAGGCGTGCCAGTCCCTGGAGCGGGGCAGCGGCGTGCTGGTGTGCGCTCCCACGGGCGCGGGCAAGACGGTGGTCGGCGAGTTCGCCGTACACCTGGCCCTGCGCGGCAAGCCAGGGCAGCCGGCGGCGGCCGACGCGGCCGAGGGGCCGACCACCCGGCGCAAGTGCTTCTATACGACGCCGATCAAGGCGCTGTCCAACCAGAAGTACCACGACCTGGTGGACCGCTACGGCGCCGAGCAGGTCGGCCTGCTCACCGGCGACAACGCGATCAACGGCGACGCCCCGGTGGTGGTGATGACCACCGAGGTGCTGCGCAACATGCTCTACGCCGGCTCCAGCACCCTGGAGGGCCTGGCCTACGTGGTGATGGACGAGGTGCACTACCTCGCCGACCGGTTCCGGGGCGGGGTGTGGGAAGAGGTGATCATCCACCTGCCCGCCTCGGTCACCCTGGTCTCCCTCTCCGCGACGGTCTCCAACGCGGAGGAGTTCGCCGACTGGCTGGTCACCGTGCGCGGCGAGACCGCGGTGGTGGTCAGCGAGCACCGGCCGGTGCCGCTCTGGCAGCACATGCTGGTCGGCAAGCGGATGTTCGACCTGTTCCACGACGCCGACGCGGCCCGCAAGCACGACGTGCACCCCGAGCTGCTGCGCTACACCCGCGACACGGTGCGCCGCCTGGAGCTGGGCGAGGGGCGCAGCGCCGGTCCCGGCGCCGGGCGCCCGGCCCCCGCTGGCGCGGCCCGATGCGCCCCGACATCGTCAACCGGCTCGACCGGGACGGCCTGCTCCCGGCGATCCTGTTCATCTTCAGCCGGGCCGGCTGCGCCGCGGCCGTGCAGCAGTGCCTCGCCGCCGGGCTCCGGCTGACCTCGCCGGAGGAACGCACCGAGATCCGCCGGGTGGTCGAGTCCCGGGTCACCGCCATCCCCGGCGAGGACCTGTCGGTGCTCGGCTACTGGGAGTGGCTCGACGGGCTGGAGCGCGGCCTGGCCGCCCACCACGCCGGCATGCTTCCGGTGTTCAAGGAGGTCGTCGAGGAGCTGTTCGTCCGCGGCCTGGTCAAGGCGGTCTTCGCCACCGAGACCCTGGCGCTGGGCATCAACATGCCCGCCCGCTGCGTCGTCCTCGAACGCCTGGTCAAGTTCAACGGCGAGGCGCACGTCGACCTCACCCCGGGGGAGTACACGCAGCTCACCGGGCGGGCCGGCCGGCGCGGCATCGACGTCGAGGGGCACGCCGTGGTGGTCTGGTCGCCGGAGACCGACCCCCGGCACGTGGCCGGGCTCGCCTCCACCCGGACCTACCCGCTGCGGTCCAGCTTCCGGCCGTCGTACAACATGGCCGTCAACCTGGTCGGCACGGTCGGCGCGGACCCGGCCCGGGCGCTGCTGGAGTCGTCCTTCGCGCAGTTCCAGGCGGACCGCTCGGTGGTCGGCCTGGCCCGGCAGGTGCAGCGCAACACCGAGACCATCGAGGCGTACGGCGCCGAGGCGGCCTGCCACCACGGGGACTTCGACGAGTACTTCGCGCTGCGGGTGGCCATCGCCGACCGGGAACGGGCCATCGCCCGGCAGGGCCAGACCCAGCGCAAGGCGGCGGCCGTCGCGTCGCTGGAGCGGCTGCGGGTCGGCGACGTGATCCGGGTGCCGTCCGGGCGGCGGGCCGGGCTGGCCGTCGTCCTCGACCCGGCCACCGGCGGCTTCGGTGAGCCGCGCCCGCTGGTGCTCACCCAGGACCGCTGGGCCGGCCGGGTCAGTCCCGGCGACTTCACCACCCCGGCCGAGGTGCTCGCCCGGATCCGGGTGCCGAAGCACTTCAACCACCGGTCCCCGGCTGCGCGGCGGGACCTGGCCGCCGAGGTCAGCGGCACCGGGCTGGACCGGCACGACGGCCGCCGGGGCGGGCGGTCCCGGCAGGTCGCCGGCGAGGACCACCGGCTCAGCCAGCTCCGCACCGAGCTGCGCCGGCACCCCTGCCACGCCTGCCCGGAGCGGGAGGAGCACGCCCGCTGGGCCGAGCGGCGTCGCCGCCTCGAACGGGACACCGAGGAGCTGCGGCAGCGGGTCTCCGGCCGGACCGGCTCGCTGGCGCGGACCTTCGACCGGATCGTCGCGCTGCTCACCGCCCGCGGCTACCTCTCCGCCGACGGCGGGGTCACCGACGCGGGCCGGATGCTCGGCCGGATCTGGACCGAGGCGGACCTGCTGGTCGCCGAGTGCCTGCGCCGGGGCGTCTGGGACGGGCTCTCCCCGGCCGAGCTCGCCGCGGCCGTCTCCGTGGTGGTCTTCGAGGCCCGCCGCGACGTCGACGAGCGGGCCTCGCTGCCGCGCGGCCCGGTCGCCGACGCGGTCGACGAGACGCTCAAGCTGTGGAGCGACATCGAGGCGGACGAGGCTGCCCGGGGTCTCGCCGTCACCCGCGAGCCGGACCTGGGCTTCGCCTGGCCGATCTACCGGTGGGCCCGCGGGGAGGTGCTCGCCAAGGTGCTCGCCAGCGGCCACCAGATCGACGGCGAGATGCCCGCCGGGGACTTCGTGCGCTGGGCCCGCCAGGTCGTCGACCTGCTCGGCCAGCTCGCCGACTCCGGCGGCGCGTCGGCGGAGCTGCGCTCCACCGCCCGGCAGGCCATCGCGACCGTCAACCGGGGCGTGCTGGCCTACCACGCCGCGGCCTGATCGTCACCGTGCGGTCACCACGTCCGCACGATCAGGAACGGGCGGTGAGCGCGTCCACGAGCCGGCGGCACGAGCCGGCCAGGTTCCACCGCTGCGCCAGCTCCAACAGCCCCTCCGGCTCCGCGGGCGCCGTCGGCAGCGCGGTGGGCAGCTCCGGCAGCGGTATGTCCCGGGCCACCTCCACCACCTTCGGGGCGACCGCCAGGTAGTCCCGGGCCGCCGCCAGCTTGCTCCGCAGCCCCGGCGCGAAACCCGCGTCCCCGTCGTCCAGCGCGGCGAGGATGCCCGGCAGGCCGCCGTACCGCTCGATCAGCCGGGCGGCGGTCTTCTCGCCCACCCCGGGCACCCCGGGCAGCCCGTCGCTCGGGTCGCCGCGCAGCGCCGCGAAGTCCGCGTACCGGTCGGCGGGAACCCCGTACCGGGCGCGGATCGCCGCGTCGTCGCAGTCCTCCAGCTTGGCCACCCCGCGCCCGACGTAGAGCAGCCGGACCTGGCGGGCGTCGTCCACCAGCTGGAACAGGTCCCGGTCGCCGGAGACCACCTCCACCGGACCGGGCTGGGTCACCGAGAGCGTCCCCAGCACGTCGTCGGCCTCGTAGCCGGTGGCGCCGATGAACGGAATGCCGAACGCGGTCAGCACCTCCAGGATCATCGGCACCTGCGGGGAGAGGGTGTCCGGCACCACCTCGCCGCCCTCCGGCGCCACCCGGTGCGCCTTGTACGACGGCAGCAGCTCCACCCGCCACGCCGGCCGCCAGTCGTAGTCCAGTGCGCAGACCATCCGGTCCGGCCGGCGGGTGCGGACGAGCTGGGCGAGCATGTCGAGGAAGCCGCGCACGGCGTTGACCGGCTGGCCGTCCTCGGTCTTCGCGGCCGACTCCGGGATGCCGAAGTAGGCCCGGAAGTAGAGGCTGGGGGAGTCGATCAGCAGGATCGGGGGTCGCTGTGCCACCCGGACAGCCTGGCACAGCCGTACGACGAGGTGGGGGAGGGCCGGATCGTGCCGGGGCGGGCGCGGTTGGCCGTCGGGTGAGTCACGGGCGCGTCCGCCGGGGAGACTGACGGCATGACGTTCGTACCCGGGTTGTCGCTCGCCCGGCGGTTCCACGACGAGGTGGTGGCTCCCCTGCTGGCTCGGCGGCTGCCCGGGCTGCGCTACGCCGCCGGCCTGCTCGACGGCGGGTCGAGCTGCTCGGCCTGGACACCGAGCGCTCCACCGACCACGACTGGGGTCCGCGGGCCCAGCTCTTCGTCGCCGGCCCGGACGACGTGGGGCCCGCCCGGGCGGTGCTCGACGCCGAACTGCCGGCGGAGTTCCTCGGCTGGCCGACCCGCTTCGTCGGCGGCCCCGACGTCCGCCTCGGCGTCGTCGACGCCGACGGGGACCGGCACGGGGTGAGCGTGGACGAGCTGACCGGCTGGCTGCGCGACAAGCTCGGCTTCGATCCGCGCACCGGCGTGGGGGTGGACGACTGGCTCGCCACGCCCACCCAGCGGCTGGCCGAGCTGACCGGAGGCGCGGTCTTCCACGACGGCCTCGACGGGGCGCTCACCGCCGCCCGGGCCCGGCTGGCCTGGTACCCGGACGACGTGTGGCGGCACGTCCTGGCGGCCGCCTGGAGCCGGATCGGCCAGGCCGAGCACCTGGCCGGGCGGTGTGCCGAGGTCGGCGACGAACTGGGCAGCCGGGTGGTGACCGCCGGGCTGGCCCGGGACCTGATGCGGCTCGGTCTGCTGGTGCACCGCCGCTGGCCCCCGTACGCGAAATGGCTCGGCACCGTCTTCGCCCGGCTGCCGGCGGCGGCCCCGGTGGTCGACGGGCTGACCCGCGCCCTCGGCCCCGACGGCTGGTCCGACCGCCAGGCCGGGCTGGTCGGCGCGCTGGAGACGGTGGCCGGCTGGACCAACGACCTGGGGCTGGCCGCGCCGGTCGACCCGACGGCCCGGCAGTTCCACGGGCGGCCGTTCCTGGTGCTCGACGCCGGCCGGTTCGCCGCCGCGCTGCGCGCCGCGATCGGTGACCCGGCGCTGCGCGCGCGGCCCTCGGTGGGCGCCGTCGACCAGTACCTGGACAACGTCGACGTCCTCGGCCACGCGCAGCAGGCCCGCCGGGTCGCGGAGGCGCTCCGACCGGACTGACCGGGCGGGTCAGCCGGTCCGAGTGAACCGGTGCTCGGGCGGAGCGGGCCGGGCGCTACCGCGCCGACTGGGGTTTGCCGGCAGCTACCGCGCCGACCGGGGCGGGCCGTCCTCGTGCCAGCGGGCGCGGTACGCGGCCTCGCTGGCCTCGTGCTCGGTGCGCTCCTCGAACACCGCTTGGCGCAGGGCACGCCGGGAGTCGGCCAGCACCACCAGCTCGATCGCGACGAGCGCGACGCAGATGGCGGACAACAGCCCGAGCGCGCCGAGCGCCGGCAGGTGTCGGCCCACGAACAGGCCGGCCCCCAGCGCGAGGAGCACGCCGACCCGGGTCCAGGTGACGGTGCGCAGGGTGCGCAGTTGGAACGCCATGTCGGCGGCCAGGTAGACGATCACCCCGCCGAACAGCATCGGCACGGCCGGGCCGGGCGCCCGCTCGGCCACCCCACCCGCCGGGTCGGTGATCGTCCGCACCAGCTCCTCGGCGCCGATGGCGAACAGCACGACTCCGGCGATCATCGGCAGGTAGAGGTAGGCGTAGGCGTCGCGGGCCATCGCCACCCGTGGGTGGCCCTGCGCGGCGTGCAGCGCGATCCGGGCGGCGGGCCCGATCATGTCGAAGTGCGCCCACCACAGCGCCGCGGTGAACAGGATCCCCAGCAAGGCCGCCGGGACCGCCGGCCAGGTCACCGGTTTGCCGATCAGGTTGCCGCCGACGCCGACCGAGATCACGGACTCACCCAGCGCGATGATGAGGATCAGGTCGTACCGCTCCGTCCAGTGTTCGGCGGACGTGACCTCCCAGCCCCTGGTGCCGGCCGCCAGCCCGCTGCCGTACTGCAGGACGACGACGGCGATCCACAGCCCGTCGCGCAGCCACACCCCGACGTCGGGATCCTCGATGTTCGGCGGCAGCAGCGCCGCGACCAGCAGCAGGACGGTGGTGATCACGATCTCCGGTGCGAACTGGAGCAGCTTGCCGCGGGCGTGCGGCCTGCCGCGCGTCGCGTGCACGTACAGCACCAGGTGCACGGCGCGGACCACCACGTAGCTGACCGTGACGAGCATGGGCCCGGCCGCGCCTTGATGCAAATCGCCGAAGGTCTGGGGCAGCGCCAGGGCGAAGGCGAACAGCGCCATCATGCCGACCACCATCAGCACCGGGACGAAGCCCTCGCCGAGGCGGAGCTGGCTGGCGACCACGCTGTGCACCACCCAGCACCACCACAGCACGGCCAGCACCAGCATCGCGTGCAGCAGCTGTCGCCCGCTGACGTTGGCGGCGGTGGCCCGGGTGATGATGAAGAACGACACGACGAAGACGAGGTCGAAGAACACCTCGAACTTGTCCACCCGCGCGGCCGGGGCGATCCGGATGGCAGGCCCCAGCCCCCCGGTCCGTCGCTTGCCGCCCACCGGTCGAGTCTGGCAGCGCCCGGCCCGTCGCGGGTCGGAATCGTCCTCGCCGGCCACCGTGCGAACCGCCGACGCCCCGGGTTGCCGAGGGCGGCCCCGTCGGTCGGGCGGCGCGGTCTACGGGTCGCCGATGCCGTGACCGCCTCGGGTCACCGGGGCGGTTCGACGCCGAAGGACACGTTCAAGCGGTATCGCTCGCCCGCATACCGCGACTCCGTCAGCTCCAGGGGATCGTCCCGGCCGTCGAGGATCAGGCGCTGCTCGACCAGCAACGCCGAACCCACGGGGACATCGAGCAGCCGCGCGTCGTTCCGGGTGGCCAGCCGGGCGGCCAGCGTCGCCACCCCTCTGGTCGGCGTACGACCCAGCGCGGTCAGCGCTTCGTGCAGCGATCCACCGGCCAGGTCACCGTCGAGGAGAGCCTTCAGGGACCCGGGAAAGGCGGCCTTCTCGACCACGACCGGTTCCCCGTCGGCCAGGCGGACACGCTCGATGTAGACGACGTCGGTCCCGGCGCGCAACCGCAAGCGGGCGGCCTCCTCTGTGGTCGCCGGTCGGGTCTGCGCCGTCACCACCCGCGACGACGGTTGTCTGCCCTGCCGCCGGACCTCGTCGCTGAACCGGACCAGGTTGTCGGCCCGGCGTGGCGACGCCGGAACGGCGACGAAGGTGCCCCGCCCGGGCACCCGGTACGCGAGCCCGTCGTCGACCAGCTTGGTGACCGCGGCCCGCGCCGTCATCCGACTCACCCCGTGCTCCCGCGCCAGGTCAGGCTCCGACGGCAGCGGATCGTGCGGCCGGGACACCGCGATCAGAGCGCGCAGCGCCTGCTCGATGCGGTAGTAGCGGGGCGCGAAGTCCAGGTCGGCAGTCACCTCCGAGACGCTACCGATGACCTGTCTAGACAGCAAGCTGTCTAGACAGATAGCGTGGCCGGACCCGACCGAGGAGACATCATGGCCACGTTCACGCCGGAGAGCGTCACCGTCGCGCAGATCGCGAAGCTGATCGACCACTCGCTGCTGCGCCCCGAGCTCACCGACGACGACGTACGCGAGGGCTGCGGGCTCGCCGCCCGCTACCACGTGGCCTCCGTCTGCGTCCGGCCCGGTGACGTCGTCCTCGCCGTGGACCTCCTGCGGGGAACCGACGTGCTCGTGGGCACGGTGGCCGGCTTCCCGCACGGCGGCACGACCACCCGGATCAAGGCCGCGGAGGCGGCGCTCGCCGTCGGCCAAGGCGCCGCCGAGGTCGACATGGTGATCAACATCGGCTGCCTCCGGTCCGGGAAGCTGGCCGAGGTCGAGGCCGACATCCGTGCCGTCGTGGCAGCCGCGGACGGCGCGACCGTGAAGGTGATCCTGGAGAACGCCTACCTGACCGCCGAACAGATCGTGGCCGGCTGCCAGGCGGCCGAGCGGGCGGGCGCCCACTTCGTCAAGACCTCGACCGGCTTCGCCAACGGAGGCGCCACGATGGACGACCTGGCCCTCATGCGCTCCGCGGTCTCACCGGCCATCGAGGTGAAGGCCGCCGGCGGCGTCCCCACCCTCGACACCCTGCTCGCGATGGCCGCCATCGGCGTCACCCGGTTCGGCGCCATCGCCACCGCCGCCATCCTCGACGACCTGGCCCACCGGCAGGAGCACGGCCGGCCCGCCGCCGGGGCCGTGGCGAGCGGCGGCGCCTACTGACATCCGTAGGTATCTTTCCTTGACCCACCGCCTTCATGTAGCTAAGTTTCGATGAGCTGAGCTGCTTGGAGGCACCCGATGGAGCGCAGAACCTTCCTCACCGGCGCCGGAGCGGTCACCGCCGGCGCCCTCGCCACGACCGTGACCGCCGCACCCGGCAGTGCCGACCCGGGCATTCGCCTTGTCGAGACCGGCCTGGACGCGCTGGTGCGCTCCGACTTCGCCGAGCTCCGCGGGCAGCGGGTGGGCGTGATCTCCAACCCGACCGGCGTCGACTCCGCCTACCGGCACCTGGTCGACCTGATGCACGCCTCGGGCCAGGTGAACGTGGTCGCGGCGTTCGGTCCCGAGCACGGCTTCCGGGGCTCGGCCCAGGCGGGCGGCAGCGAGGGCACCGGCACGGACGCCCGGACCGGCATCACCGTCTACGACGCGTACGGCGCCTCGCAGGCCAAGTGGGAGGCCATGTTCACGCAGTCCGGAATGGACACCGTGGTCTTCGACATCCAGGACGTGGGGGCGCGTTTCTACACCTACATCTGGACGATGTACACCTCGATGCTCGCCGCCGCCCGGCTCGGCAAGCGGTACGTCGTACTCGATCGGCCGAACCCGGTCGGCGGCCGGGCGTACGGCCCGATGATGACCGCCGGATACACCTCCGGGGTGGGTCTCAAGGAGATCGTGCAGCAGCACGGCATGACCGTCGGTGAACTCGCGGGCTTCTTCAACGCCGAGTTCCTGCCCGCCGAGGCGGGACGGCCGGTCGAGCTGCACGTGGTGCAGTGCCGGCACTGGAAGCGGGACCGGCTCGCCGCCGACACCGATCTGCCCTGGGTGATGCCCAGCCCGAACATGCCGACCACGGACACCGCGCTGGTCTACCCGGGCACCTGCCTCTTCGAGGGCGTCGCGTCGATCACCGAGGGGCGCGGCACCTGCCGTCCGTTCGAGCTGATCGGCGGCCTGGCGACGGACTTCGACTACCACTGGGGTGACCGGCTCAACGCCCGGAACCTGCCGGGGGTGCGGTTCCGGGAGGCGTACTTCTCGCCGACCTCGGCCGGGCAGAAGCCGGCGCTGCTCAACAAGCCCTGCGCGGGGGTCGAGGTCAAGATCGTGGACCGGGGCGCGTACGACCCGATCCGTACCGGGGTCGCGATGCTGGTGGAGGCGCGGAAGTACCCGGCGTTCGCGTGGCGGCAGGACGCCTGGGACCAACTGCGGCCGTACTGGATCGACAAGCTCACCGGATCGCCCCGGCTGCGCACGATGATCGACGCGGGTGCCGACGTGGCCGACGTGGTCGGCGCCTGGGCCGACGAGTTGGCCGCGTTCGACCGGCAGCGCCAGCCCTACCTGCTCTACTGACCGCCGCGGCCGGGCGGCGCGACCATGGGCCCCGTCCGGCCCCGGCCCCGGTCCACCCGCGTTACCCGGGTGACCACCCAGGCCGTTGCCCGGCCGTCCGCATGCCGAGCGGGTCCGGGCGGCTGGGTAGCAGGTCGGGGCGGTCCTGCGGCGGCGGGCGGGCGGCGGGACGGTGTTCCAGCTTCATCCGGTAGAGGCGCTGGTCGGCCACCTGCATCAGGGCTTCGAGGGTGTTGCCGTCCTGCGGCGCGGTGGCCGAGCCGATGCTGACGCGGGCGTCCGGGCGGACGGCCGCGTCGATCCGGGTCAGCACCGTCCGCGCGGTGACGTCGTCGGCGTCCACCAGCACGACCACGAACTCGTCACCGCCGACCCGGGCGATGGCGTCCCCGGCGCGCAGCACCTCCCGGGTCGCGGCCACCGTCCGCTGCAGCAGCCGGTCGCCGGCGGCGTGTCCGAGGCGGTCGTTGACCAGCTTGAAGTCGTCGAGATCCAGACACAGCAGGGACGGGCCCGGGCGACAGCCGCTCCGGAACAGGTGCTTGGTGAACTCGGCCAGGCCGCGCCGGTTGAGGGCGCCGGTGAGCGGGTCGAGCTCCGCGAGCGAACGGAGCTGGGATCGCTGCCGCGCCAGGATCCGTGCCTGCGCGGAGCACACCGAGATCAGCACCACCATCGCCGCGACGTAAAGGAAGACGTGCCCGGGGGGCGCCGGTCGTCCGGTGGCGGCGACCGCGAGGTAGGCCCCGACGGTGAGCGCCGCGAGCGCCGTCATCAGCGGCAGGCGCGGGGTGTGGCTGGCGACGAACACGGCCGTGGTCACGAAACCCAGGGCGGCCGGTGCGGCTGCACCACCGTCCCAGTACGCGCCGAGCGTCGCCACGACGAGCGTGATCAGCAGGATGGTGAACGAGACGCGGTACCCCGAGGCCTTCGTGGTCACCTTCTGGGCTGCCCACAGGCCGACGAGGCCGGACGCCATTCCGCAGCCGTAGGCCGCGAGCATGACGGACCGATGTGGCTGGTGCAACGTCATGAGGCAGTAGCTGACGGCGATTCCGTGCGAGACGACGTGCAACGCCGCG
Organism: Micromonospora sp. ATA51; assembly: GCF_016802855.1. Taxonomy (NCBI): domain Bacteria; kingdom Bacillati; phylum Actinomycetota; class Actinomycetes; order Micromonosporales; family Micromonosporaceae; genus Micromonospora; species Micromonospora sp. ATA51. Next base: position 37,268 of record NZ_JAEVHJ010000018.1, read on the forward strand.
GTGAGCAGCATCCTTCGCCGGCGCTCGTTCACCCGACTGTCCACCGCGCCCACGGCAACCTGACGACGGATCCCGATGATCCGGCCGCGAAATCGATCGCAGCGGCCGTGACCGTGATCCGGGTCGAGGCCGCTCCGACGTGTCCCACCACTCCGACATTCAACGATGTGCGTGAGGTGACGTCAATATTTCGACACGGTTACGTCTGCCCTGCGTACGTCCGTCGTGGCTCAGCGCAACCTCGCCTGCCTCGCCGTGCCCCTGCACGGCCGGCGACCTACTTCCCGCGGGCCGGCCGGAGCGCCGGCCGTGCCCTGCCCACTAGTCGAGACCGAGGTGCGCCGGCGACGAGGCGAGCGAACGGAACCGCTCCGCCGGATCGGCCACCAGCCGTCGCGTGTGCAGGTCCAGCATTCCGCCGACCCCGGTCAGCTGGGCGACCGGAGTGCCGTCCACGCGTACGTACTCCTGCTCCAGCCGGAACGTCTTGCCGCCGCGCCAGACGAAGCCGCAACTGACGTCGACCTCGTCGCCCGCCCGCAGTTCGCGCAGGTAGCGGATGGTGCACTCAAGCTGGACCGGCCCGACGCCGGCCGCACGCAGCGCGTCCGGGTGCAGGCCCGCGGCGCGCAGGCACTCCCACCGGGCGTGCTCGGCGTACTGCAGGTATACGGCCTGGTTGACGTGCCCCTGGACGTCCAGCTCGTACCCTCGGACGGCGATGCGCACACGAAACGGCTGACTCATGGACAGATCTTGACACGGGCGTCCCGGGGGAGCGGGGGCGTGCGGGTCAGAGGCGACCACCGGCAGCGGTGTCGGAGACTCGCTGGGCGAGATAGATCGGCACGATCGAGAGCACGATCAGCACCGCCGCGACGACGTTGATGACGGGCGCCTGGTTGGGCCGGAAGAGGTTGTTGAAGATCCAGATGGGCAGGGTCTGAACGCCCGGCCCGGCCGTGAAGGTCGTCACGATGATCTCGTCGAAGGAGAGCGCGAAGGCGAGCAGCCCACCGGCGAACAGCGCCGAGCGCAGCAGCGGGAACGTCACGTAGCGGAACGTCTGGAAGGTGTCCGCGCCGAGGTCCGCGCTCGCCTCCTCCAGGTTGCCCCCGAGTCGGCGCAGCCGGGCCAGCACGTTGTTGTAGACCACCACGACGCAGAACGTCGCGTGCCCGACGATCACCGAGAACAGCCCCTTGCCCACCCCGAGCGGCTCGATCAGCGAGCGGAAGGCGGTGTCCAGCGCGATGCCCGTGACGATGCCGGGCAGCGCGATCGGCAGCACCACGAGCAGCGACACGGCGTCCCGCCCGAAGAACCGGTAGCGCTGCACCGCGAACGCGACCAGCGTGCCGAGCAGGAGCGCGACGGCCGTCGCGCCGAGGCCGGCCGTCGTCGAGGTCCACAGCGCCTCGCGGGCGCCCGCGTTCTCCCACGCCCGCACCCACCAGTCGGTGGTCCAGCGCGGCGGTGGCCAGGCGAAGGTGCGGTCGGCGTTGAACGAGTTGACCAGCACGAGGGCCAGCGGCACGTAGACGAAGGCCAGGCCCACCGCCATGGCCCCGCGCAGCAACCAGCGCGCTCCGCGCGACAGCGTCACAGCTCCTCCAACGCGCCGGACCGGCGCACCGCGACCAGATAGCCGACCATGATGAGTACGGGGATCGTGGCGAGCGCCGCCGAGAACGGCAGGTTGTTCGCCGCGCCGATGTTGGCGTACACCAGGTTGCCGATGAGCTGCGTCTTGCCGCCCACGATCTGCACGGTGATGTAGTCGCCGAGGGACAGGGAGAACGTGAAGATCGAGCCGGCGATCACCGACGGCACGATCATCGGCAGCACCACCGAGCGGACGGTGCGCCCGCCCCGGGCGCCGAGGTCCGCCGACGCCTCCAGCAGCGAGTCCGGCAGCCGCTCCAGCCCGGCGTAGATGGGCAGGATCATGTACGGCAGCCACAGGTAGCTCAGCACGAGCACGGTCGCGAGCAGCCCGTAGCCGGGGCCGTTGCCGGCGCCCCCGAAGAGCCAGTCCACCGGGCCGTCGTTGGCGAGCATCACCCGCCAGGCGTACGCCTTGACCAGGTAGCTCGCCCACAGTGGGGTGAGGATCGCGATGACCAGCAAGCGGCGGCTGCGCGGGGAGGCGACCTTCGCCATGAAGAACGCCATCGGCAGCGCGATGAGCACGTCGATCACGGTGACCGCAGCGGCGACGCCGAGGCTGCGCAGGGTGACGGTGCGGTAGACCTCTTCGGTCAGGATGGTGCGGAAGTTGGCGAACGTCGGCTGGCGGACCAGGTCGCCGGTGAAGCTGTTGACCGTCCACAGCGCGCAGACGAAGAGCACGGCCAGCGAGCCGAGGTACGCCACGAGCAGCCAGAGCAGCGGCGCCGAGAGCAGCCCGGCGAGGCGTGCTCCGCGGTGTCGGTGCAGCCAGGAGGAGAGCCGGCGACCGGCCCGCGGGCGGCGATCGTGTCATCGCCCGCCGGCCGGTCCACCGTGGAGAGAGCTGTCACCTGTCTCAGCCCTTGATCGTGGTCCAGGCCTGGGTCCAGGCCGCGTAGTCCTTGCACTTGACGTCGGTGCGGCCGTCGAGGCATTGCTCCACCGGGGTGCTCCAGAACCAGACCTGGTCGAAGTACGCCTCGTCGGCGGCGTGGAACGTGGTGCAGTGGTTCTTGTCGGCCGTCTTGTCGCAGGCGAGCTTGTTCGCCGGGGCCTCGCCGAACCACTCCGCCACGGCGCCGTTCGCCGCCGGGTCGATGATGTGGTTCATCCAGAGGTAGCCGCAGTTCGGGTGCTTGGCCTTGGCGGAGATCATCCAGGTGTCGGACCAGCCGGTCGCGCCCTCGGAGGGCAGGACCGCCTCGACGGGGGCGCCGTCGGCCTTGGCCAGGTTGACGATGACCTGCCACGCGGTGCCGACCACGGAGTTGCCGGACTTGAAGGCCTGCACCTCCTTGGTGTAGTCCGACCAGTACTCACCGATCAGCTCGTTCTGCTTCTTGAGCAGGTCCACGGCGGCGGCGAACTGCTTGTCGTCCAACGCGTACGGGTTCTTGATGCCCAGCTCCGGCTGGTGCTTCATCAGGTAGAGCGCCGCGTCGGCGAGGTAGATGGGCGAGTCGTACGCCGTCACCTTCCCCTTGTACGGCGAGTTGGGGTCGAACACCGCGCTCCAGGACGTCGGCGCCGGGGTGACCTTGTCGGTGCGGTACATGAGCACGTTCGCGCCGCGGCCGTGCGGGATGCCGTACGCCACCCCGTCGACCGAGTTCCACTGCTTGAGCTTCAGGCCGTCGAAGACGTCCTTGTAGTTGGCGACCAGGTCGGTGTTGACCGGAGCGACCTCCCCGCCGTAGATCAGGCGCAGCGAGGCGTCGCCGGAGGCCGAGACCACGTCGTAGTCGCCGGTCTTCATCAGCGTCACCATCTCGTCGGAGGTGCCGGCGACCTTCACGTTGACCTTGCAGCCGGTCTCCTTCTCGAAGCCGGTGACCCAGTCGACCTTCGGGTCCGTGGAGCCGTTCTCGACGTACCCGGCCCAGGCGACGATGTTGACCTGGCCCTCCCCGGCGCCGAGCGACGCCAGTTTGTCGATCTTCGGCGGTTTGATGCCGCCGGGACCGGAGCCGCCGGTGGCGCCGCCGCCGTCGCCGCATCCGGTCAGCGCGAGCAGGCCGGCCGCGGCGACCGCGGTGAAGACTCGGGTGGTGCGCATCTGCGCTCTCCTTCTGGTTGTCGACGGGGGTCGGGTTGGGTCAACGGGGGTTCACGGGAACCGCGACGACGTGCTCGGCCCGCCAGGTCAGCCGGATCGGCTTGCCGCGCAAAGCCGCCACGTCGGCGGGGGAGGTCTGCTGGTTCTGCTGCATCGCGACGACGCGCGGCCCGGCGTCGAGGTCGACCACGAAACGGGTCGCCGCTCCCGCGTAGATCACCTCGACGACCTGGCCCGCCGCGCTGATCTCCTCGGTGGACGCGGGCGCGCCGCCGAGGCGGATCTTCTCCGGGCGTACGGAGAACACGCCCTCGCGGCCGAGCACCGCGCGGGCGGTCTCGCCCTCGAACAGGTTGGAGGTGCCCACGAAGCCGGCGACGAACGGGGTGGCCGGGCGCTCGTACACCTCGGCGGGCGTGTCGACCTGCTCGATCCGGCCCTGCTTGAACACCGCCACCCGGTCGCTCATCGTCAGCGCCTCCTGCTGGTCGTGCGTGACGAAGACGAAGGTGATGCCCACCTCGCGCTGGATGGCCTTCAACTCGACCTGCATCTCCTCGCGCAGCTTCAGGTCCAGCGCGCCGAACGGTTCGTCGAGCAGCAACACCGCCGGCCGGTTGACCAGGGCGCGGGCCAGCGCGACCCGCTGGCGCTGCCCGCCGGACAGCGCGCCGGGACGGCGCTCGCCGTACCCCTCGAGGCGGACCGCCCGCAGCGCCGCCGCCGCGCGCTCCCGGCGCTCGGCGCGCGCCACCTTGCGCACCCGCAGGCCGTACTCCACGTTCTGCTGGACGGTCATGTGCGGGAAGAGGGCGTAGTCCTGGAAGACGGTGTTGACGTCCCGGTCGAACGGGGCGAGCCGGGTGACGTCGCGGCCGGCGAGCGTGACGGTGCCGGCGGTCGGCAGTTCGAATCCGGCGATCATCCGCAGCACCGTCGTCTTGCCGGACCCGGAGGGCCCGAGCATGGAGAAGAACTCCCCATCGGCGATGTCCAGGTCGACGCCGGCGACGGCCTCCACGGCATCGAACGACTTGCGCAGACCGGTCAGGCGGATCGCGGGTTCCGACACGGCGACAGGCTCCAACTCTTCAACGAATCATGAGACCCGAGCAGGCACTGGCTACGGATTCTCCAGCGGAAGAATAGGACCGCAACGGATACCGTAGTCAAGGGTTGTTTTCGGATCGTTCGGTCGCCGCCCGGTCGCCGGGCCGCCGACCAGGGCCGGGACACCCGGTGAGAGTTTCCGCCGGCCCTGCGGCAAGGGCGGCCGCAGCCGCAGGAGGCCGAGCACGGCACGCGACCGCCGCGTCGCACCGTCCGGCGCGGTGGATCCGATCAGACCAGCGCCCGGGCCGCGTCCGGGCTCAGGTCGTGCCCGGCGGCGACCAGCGTGTCGAACCGCTCCCGCCCGAGCGCGGCGACCAGGCGCCCGCCGATCCGGTCCAGTTCGTCCCGCTCGGCGGGCGCCGCGGCGAACTCGGCGGCCGCCG
>NZ_JAEVHJ010000019.1:0-42354 GCF_016802855.1 Micromonospora sp. ATA51
CGACCCCGAGTACGCCACCCTGGCGTTCGAGAAGGGTCTCAAGCAGGTCGACGGGTGGCAGGACATGCCGCTGACCGAGGCCGCGCAGACGGTGCAGGTGTCGGCCTACCCGGACGCCTACGCCCAGTGGGAGCAGCAGGCCGCCCACCTGGTCGCCCAGCACTGGAACAGCTGACCCAACCAAGCAACACGCAACAAGCCGCTGGCCGCACCCCGAGACAGGGGTGCCGGCCAGCGGCGTCTGCACTTCCCGAGATCTTGGAGAGTTGGCGTCAGTAGCGAACGGAAACTGTCCAAGATCGCAGGCGGTGGGGCGTACCACAGAAAGACGGTGACGGGCGGGCGGCGGCCGACCACGACGGGGCTGGGGGTGACCGTCCCCGGCGCAGGGATCAAGCCTGACCGCCCGGAGCCGGGGACGGTCGCCCCCAGCCCCCAGGCGCAACCAGGTCGGAAGCGGGACCCCGAAAGCCAGAAGCGCGAGCGCAACCACCGACAAGACCGCGAGCCACCGGGGCCCGACGAGGCCGGGTCCCACCCGATGACGTTGACGTCATCAGCTTCGTAGCGTGCCGGCAACAACCGCCAGGGCCCGTACCCGGGGGAAAAGGCCGGAAAGGCCGACCGCCGCACCCCGGACAGGGCACGGCGGTCGGTGTCTGCGCTGGTGGACGGCCGGGCTCAGGTGCCCGGGGTGTCGCCGCGCTTGGCGGTCGCCGCGAGGTAGTCGCGGTTGAGCCGGCCGATCGTGTTCAGCGGGATGCCCTTCGGGCAGACCACGGTGCACTCACCGGCGTTGGTGCAGCCGCCGAAGCCGGCCTCGTCGTGCGCGTCGACCATGCCGATCACCCGGGTGTACCGCTCCGGCTGGCCCTGCGGCAGCAGCGAGAGCTGGGTGACCTTGGCGGCCGTGAAGAGCATGCCGGAGCCGTTCGGGCAGGCCGCCACGCAGGCGCCGCAGCCGATGCAGGCGGCCGACTCGAAGGCGGCGTCCGCGTTGGCCTTGGCCACCGGCGTGGAGTGCGCCTCGGGGGCGCTGCCGGTCGGCGCGGTGATGTACCCACCGGCCGCGATGATCTTGTCGAAGGCGTTCCGGTTGACCACCAGGTCCTTGATGACCGGGAAGGCCCGGGCCCGCCACGGCTCGATGTCGATCGTCTCGCCGTCGGAGAACTGCCGCATGTGCAGCTGGCAGGCGGTGGTGCCGCGCTGCGGCCCGTGCGCGTCGCCGTTGATCATCAGGCCGCACATGCCGCAGATGCCCTCGCGGCAGTCGTGGTCGAAGGCCACCGGCTCCTCGCCGGCGAGGATCAGCCGCTCGTTGAGCACGTCGAGCATCTCCAGGAACGACATGTCCGGGGAGACGTCGTCGACCTGGTAGGTCACCATCCGACCCTTGTCCTCAGGGCCCTTCTGGCGCCAGATGCGCAGGGTCAGGTTCACTTGTAGCTCCGCTGCGTGGGGTGGACGTATTCGAACTTCAGGTCTTCCTTGTGCAGCACGGACGGCTCGCCGGTGCCGGTGTACTCCCAGGCCGCCACGTACGCGAAGTGCTCGTCGTCGCGCTGCGCCTCACCGTCCGGGGTCTGGTGCTCGGCCCGGAAGTGGCCGCCGCAGGACTCCCCGCGGTGCAGGGCGTCGATGCACATCAGCTCGGCCAGCTCGAAGAAGTCGGCCACCCGGCCGGCCTTCTCCAGCGACTGGTTGAGCCCTTCGCCGTCGCCCGGGACGCGGACCCGCTGCCAGAACTGCTCGCGCAGCGCGCGGATCTCGTCGATCGCCTTGCGCAGACCGGCCTCGCTGCGCTCCATGCCGCAGTGCTCCCACATGATCTGGCCCAGCTCCCGGTGGAACGAGTCCACCGTCCGGTCGCCGTCGACGGCCAGCAGCCGCTGGATCCGGTCCTCGACGTCGGCGCGCGCCTCGACCACCGCCGGGTGGCTGGCCTCGACCTTGTCGAACGGGCCGGAGGCCAGGTAGTTGGCGATGGTGCTGGGCAGCACGAAGTAGCCATCGGCCAGGCCCTGCATCAGCGCCGAGGCGCCGAGCCGGTTCGCGCCGTGGTCGGAGAAGTTCGCCTCGCCGATCACGAACAGGCCCGGGATGGTCGACTGGAGGTCGTAGTCGACCCAGAGGCCGCCCATCGTGTAGTGCACGGCGGGGTAGATCCGCATCGGGACCTCGTACGGGTCCTCGCCGGTGATCCGCTCGTACATCTCGAAGAGGTTGCCGTACTTGGCCTCGATCGCCTTGCGGCCGAGCCGGTTGATCGCGTCCGCGAAGTCGAGGTAGACGCCGAGCTTGGTCGGGCCGACGCCCCGACCCTCGTCGCAGACGTTCTTCGCGGCGCGGGAGGCGATGTCCCGGGGGACCAGGTTGCCGAAGGAGGGGTAGATCCGCTCCAGGTAGTAGTCCCGCTCGTCCTCGGGGATGTCCCGCGGCGCGCGGTCGTCGCCCTTGGCCTTCGGCACCCAGACCCGGCCGTCGTTGCGCAGCGACTCGCTCATCAGGGTCAGCTTCGACTGGTGGTCGCCGGAGACCGGGATGCAGGTCGGGTGGATCTGCGTGTAGCAGGGGTTCGCGAAGTACGCGCCCTTGCGATGCGCCCGCCAGGTGGCGGTGACGTTGCAGCCCTTGGCGTTGGTGGAGAGGTAGAAGACGTTGCCGTAGCCGCCGGAGGCGAGCACGACCGCGTCGGCCATCTCGGTGGTGATCTCGCCGGTGACCAGGTCCCGGACCACGATGCCCCGGGCCTTGCCGTCCACGATGATCAGCTCCAGCATCTCGTGCCGGGCGTTCATCTCCACGTTGCCGAGGCCGATCTGCCGCTCCAGCGCCTGGTACGCGCCGAGCAGCAGCTGCTGGCCCGTCTGGCCCCGAGCGTAGAAGGTGCGCTGCACCTGCGCCCCACCGAACGAGCGGGTGTCGAGCAGGCCGCCGTACTCGCGGGCGAACGGCACGCCCTGCGCGACGCACTGGTCGATGATGTTGACCGAGACCTCGGCCAGCCGGTGCACGTTCGACTCGCGGGAGCGGAAGTCGCCGCCCTTGACGGTGTCGTAGAAGAGCCGGTGCACCGAGTCGCCGTCGTTGCGGTAGTTCTTGGCGGCGTTGATGCCGCCCTGCGCGGCGATCGAGTGGGCCCGGCGCGGGCTGTCCTGGTAGCAGTAGGACTTCACCTGGTAGCCCTGCTCGGCCAGGGTCGCCGCGGCGGAGCCGCCGGCCAGGCCGGTGCCCACCACGATCACCGTCATCTTGCGGCGGTTGGCCGGGTTGACCAGCTTCGCCTCGAAGCGGCGGCGGTCCCAGCGGGTCTCGATCGGGCCCTCGGGAGCCTTGGTGTCGGCGATCGGGTCGCCCTCGATGAAGAGATCCATGGTCAGGACACCAATCCGGTGAGTACGGCGAACGGGACCACCAGGTAGCCGGCGCAGAGCGCGACGGCCAGGACCAGCGCGCCGGTACGGGCGCGGCGCTCGCCCTTCGGCGTCTGCTGGCCGAGGCTGCGGAACGCGCTGAAGGCGCCGTGGCGCAGGTGGAAGCCCACCGTGACGACGGCGAGGGTGTAGAAGAGCGTGACGTACCAGCGCTCCGGCGCGAAGTCGGCGACCACGTTGCCGTAGGGGTTGCTGGCGTCGCCCTGCGGGTTCAGGTGACCGGTGGTCAGGTCCAGGATGTGGTAGATCACGAAGAGCAGGATGATCACCCCACCCCAGCGCATGGTCCGGGCCGCGTAGCTGCCCTGCACCTTCTTGCGGTGCGCGTACTTGACCGGGCGGGCGGCGCGGGCGCGGCGGGCCAGCACGGTGGCGGCCACGATGTGGGCCACCACGGCGACGGTGAGCACGGTGCGCTGGATCCACAGGTACCAGGTGTGGGGCAGCAGCGGCGTGCCGATGTCGCGCAGCCAGTGCGCGTAGTGGTCGAACGAGGTCTCCCCCGTGAACACCTTCAGGTTGCCGAGCATGTGCGCGACGAGGAACAGCACCAGGAGAAGGCCCGTCACCGCCATGACGGCCTTCAGGCCGACGTTCGAGCGGATGGGCGACCGAGTTTTCGTGATTACCACACGACCGACGCTAGGAGCAGTTTGATCAGTCGTCCAATGCATCGACCTCGCAGTCTTGATAGCCGTAGGCTATGTAGATGCAGCTCCATCAGCTCCGGTACTTCGTCGCGGTAGCAGAAGTACGACATTTCACCCAAGCCGCCGACCTGGTAGGCATAACCCAGCCCTCGTTGAGTAAGCAAATTCACGCCCTTGAGGCCGGCCTCGGGGCCCCGCTCTTCGAACGGGTAAGGGGCAACATCGCCCTCACCACGGCCGGCGAGGTGCTGCTCCCGTTGGCCAAGCGGATCCTCGCCGACGTCGACACCGCCACGAGGGAGGTGCAGGAACTGGTCGGGCTGCGCCGGGGCCGGGTCCGCCTCGGCGCCACCCCCAGCCTGGCCACCTCCCTGGCGCCGCCGGTGCTGCGCCGGTTCCGCGACGCGCACCCCGCCGTCGACCTCGGGGTGGAGGAGGGCGGCTCGCAGGACCTGGTCCGCGACCTGCTCCGCGGTGACCTCGACCTGGCGCTGATCATCATGCCGTCGGCCGGCACCGACCCGGGCCTGCGCGCCGATCCGATCCTGCGGGAGAGCCTGTTGGTCGCCTCGGTCGACCCGCTGCCGGCCACCTCGGCCACCGGCGAGCTGCGCATCACCGACCTGCGCGATCAGCCGCTGGTGATGTTCCGGGAGGGCTACGACCTGCGCGACGCCACCCTCCACGCCTGCCGGGACGCCGGGTTCGAACCGACCCTCTCGGTCGACGGCGGGGAGATGGACGCCGTGCTCAGCTTCGTCGAGGCCGGGCTCGGCGTCGCCCTGGTGCCCGGCATCGTGGTCGCCCGCCGCCCCGGCATCCGGGTCACCCGGCTCGCCCCGCCCGGCGTACGCCGGACCATCGGGGTGGCCCGCCGGCGCGACGTCGTGCCCACCCACGCCGGCCGCGAACTCCGCCGCATCCTGCTCGAGTACGTCCACGACGCCACCGCCACCGACCAGCTCCCGCCGGGCGTCGAGCCGCTGTCGTGACGGGGCGGCTCAGCGGGCCTCGGCGTCGTCCATCGCCCGGTAGATCCGCTGCTCCGAGACCGGGTACGGGGTGCCGAGGGCCTGGGCGAAGACGTTCACCCGCAGCTCCTCGATCATCCAGCGGATCTGCCGCACCGCCGCCGAGTTTCGGCGGGCCGGCGGCAGCGCGGCGAGCATGTCCTGGTACTCCTTCTGCACCACCGCGATCCGGTCCTGCTGCTGCTTGTCCCGCTGCGGGTTGCCGGGCAACCGGTCCAGCCGGCGCTCGATCGCGGTCAGGTAGCGCAGCAGGTCGGGCAGCCGGGCGTACCCGGCCTCGGTGACGAAACCGGAGTGCACCAGGCCGGAGAGCTGGTTGCGGATGTCGGCGAGGGCGGCCACCACGGCCAGGTTCCGGGTCGCGCCGAGCCGCTGCTCCACCGCGTACGCGGCGGCGAGCACCCGGCGACCCGGTCCATCACGTCGACGACCGTGTCCACGAGGTCGGCGCGGACCTTGTCGCGCAGCGCCGCGAAGCCCTCGGCGTCCCAGGCCGGGCCGCCCGCGTCGGCGATCAGCTTGTCGATCGCCCCGCCGGCCGCGTCCTCGATGAGCTGCTGCACCCCGCCGTGCGGGTTGCGGCTCAGCGCCAGCTTCGCCTCGTTGGACAGCCGCCCCTGGAGGAACTTCGCCGGCGACGGCACGGTCAGCCGGAGCAGCCGCCGGGTCCCCGCCCAGTGCGCGGCGGCCTGCTCCGCCTCCGAGTCGAAGACCTTCACCCCGACCGTGGTGCCCTCGTCCACCAGGGCCGGGTACGCGGTCACCGCGTACCCGGCGCGGACCTGCTCGATGGTGCGGGGCAGGGTGCCGATGCTCCACTGGGTCAGGCCGCTCCGGGCCACGTCCGGCGCGGCGGCGGCGACGACCTGGCGTACCTCCTGGCGGAGCCGGCGTTGCAGGGTCGGCAGGTCCTTGCCCTCGGCGACCGGCTGGTCGTCCTCGCCGAGCACCCGGAAGGTCACCCGCAGGTGCGGCGGCAGCTTCGCCACGTCCCAGGCGTCCCGGGGAACGGTGACCCCGGTCATCCGGCGCAGCTGCCGGGTGAGCGCGTCGAGCAGCGGCTCCTCGCCGGCCGGCATCGCGGCCAGCGCCGCCCGGGCGTAGTCGGGCACCGGGACGAAGTTGCGCCGGATCGCCTTCGGCAGCGACCGGATCAGCGCGACCACCAGCTCCTCGCGCAGCCCCGGCACCTGCCAGTCGAAGCTCTCCGCCGGCACCTGGTTGAGCATCGGCAGCGGGATGTCGACGGTCACCCCGTCGGTGGGGGTGCCCGGCTCGAAGCGGTAGGTCAGCGGCAGCGCCACCCCGTCGGCCCGCCACTCGTCCGGGTAGTCGGCCTCGTCCACCCCGCCGCGGCCGGCGTTGACCAGCAGCTCGCGGGTGAAGGTGAGCAGGTCGGGCCGCTCCCGGCGGGTCTTCTTCCACCAGGAGTCGAAGTGCCGGCCGGAGACCACGTCGGCGGGGATCCGCTCGTCGTAGAAGCCGAAGATCGTCTCGTCGTCGACCAGGATGTCCCGCCGCCGGGCTCGGCTCTCCAGCTCCTCGATCTCGGTCAGCAGCTTCTGGTTGTCCCGCCAGAACTGGTGGTGGGTCTGCCAGTCGCCCTCCACCAGGGCGTGCCGGATGAACAGCTCCCGGGACAGCGCCGGGTCGATCCGGCCGAAGTTGACCTTGCGGGAGGTGACTAGCGGGATGCCGTACAGGGTGACCTTCTCGTAGGCCATCACCGCGGCCTGCTTCTTCTCCCAGTGCGGCTCGCTGTAGCTGCGCTTGACCAGGTGCTGGGCCAGCGGTTCGACCCACTCGGGCTCGATCCGGCCGTTCACCCGGCCCCAGAGCCGGGAGGTCTCCACCAGTTCGGCGGCCATCACCCAGCGCGGCGGCTTCCTGAACAGCGCCGAGCCGGGGAAGAGCGCGAACTTCGCCCCCCGCGCCCCCAGGTACTCGTGCTTCTGGGCGTCCTTGAGCCCGACGTGGGAGAGCAGGCCGGGCAGCAGCGACTGGTGCACCTTCGGGGTGTCGATCTCCTCCGGCAGGTCCGCGGCGGGGCCGCGCCGGCCGTCGCCGTCGCGCGCCGGTCGCCCTCCTTCCGGGGTACGCAGCACCTGGCGCAACTGGCTGACGATGTCCTGCCATTCGCGGACCCGCAGGTAGTTCAGGTATTCCGCCTTGCACATCCGGCGGAACGCGCTGGACGACAGCGCCCGCTGCTGCTCGCGCAGGTAGCGCCAGAGGTTGAGGAAGGCGACGAAGTCCGACTCGGAGTCGGCGAACCGGGCGTGCGCCTGGTCGGCCTGGGCCTGCTTCTCCGCCGGCCGCTCGCGCGGGTCCTGGATGGACAGCGCGGCGGCGATCACCACCACCTCGGTCGCGCAGCCGTTGCGCTCGCCCTCGAGGACCATCCGGGCCAGCCGCGGGTCGACCGGGAGCTGGGCCAGCCGCCGGCCCAGCGGGGTGAGCCGCTTCGCCGGATCCGCCTCGGTCGGGTCGAGCGCGCCCAGCTCGTGCAGCAGGTTCACGCCGTCGGCGACGTTGCGCCGGTCCGGCGGGTCGATGAACGGGAACGCGGCGATGTCGCCCAGCCCGATCGAGGTCATCTGGAGGATGACCGAGGCCAAGTTGGTCCGCAGGATTTCCGGGTCGGTGAACTCCGGCCGGGATTCGAAGTCCTGCTCGTCGTAGAGCCGGATGCAGATGCCGTCGGAGGTACGACCGCAGCGCCCCTTGCGCTGGTTGGCCGAGGCCTGCGAGACCGGCTCGATCGGCAGCCGCTGCACCTTGAGTCGGCTGGAGTAGCGGGAGATCCGCGCCGTGCCCGGGTCCACCACGTACTTGATGCCGGGGACGGTCAGCGAGGTCTCCGCCACGTTGGTGGCGAGCACCACCCGGCGTCCGGCGTGTGGGGCGAAGACCCGGTGCTGTTCGGCGGAGGAGAGGCGGGCGTACAGCGGCAGGATCTCGGTGCCCAGCAGCGACCGCTTCTTCTGCACGAGCTTGCCCAGCGCGTCGGCGGTGTCCCGGATCTCCCGTTCGCCGCTGAGGAAGACCAGGATGTCGCCGGGGCCCTCGGCGGCCAGCTCCTCGACCGCGTCGCCGATCGCCTGGATCTGGTCGCGGACGTTCTCCTCGTCGTCGGCGTCGGACTCCTCGGCCTCGGTGACCTCGACCAGCGGCCGGTACCGCACCTCCACCGGGTAGGTACGCCCGGAGACCTCGACGATCGGCGCCGGCTGCCCCTCGGCGTCGGCGAAGTGCCGGGCGAAGCGGTCGGTCTCGATGGTCGCGGAGGTGATGATCACCTTGAGGTCGGGGCGGCGGGGGAGGAGCTGGCGGAGGTAACCCAGGATGAAGTCGATGTTGAGGCTGCGCTCGTGCGCCTCGTCGATGATCAGCGTGTCGTACTGGCGGAGCATCCGGTCGGTCTGCAGCTCGGCCAGGAGGATGCCGTCGGTCATCAGCTTGACCAGGCTGTTCTCGCCCACCTGGTCGGTGAAGCGGACCTTGTAGCCCACCACGTCGCCCAGCTCGGTGCCGAGCTCCTCGGCGATCCGGTCCGCGACCGTACGGGCGGCGAGCCGGCGGGGCTGGGTGTGCCCGATCAGCCCGCTGATCCCGCGCCCCAGCTCCAGGCAGATCTTGGGCAGCTGGGTGGTCTTGCCGGAGCCGGTCTCGCCGGCCACGATCACCACCTGGTGGTCCCGGATCGCGGCGGCGATGTCGTCCCGGCGCTCGCTGACCGGCAACTGCGCCGGATAGGTGATCACCGGCACGGCCGACCGCCGGCTCGCCAGCCACGCCTCGGCCCGCGTCACGTCGGCGCTGATCTCGGCGAGCGCGGCGTCCCGGCGCTGCGGGTCGCGCAGCCGGCGGACCCCGTCCAGCCGCCGCTGCAGCCGGCGCTGGTCGCGGAACATCAGGGCGGGGAGGCGGCGGTGCAGCTCGCGAACGGAGTCGGGCGCGGCGGGTACGGCTGGATTCTGCATGTCGTCGCCAAGAATAGGCAGCCCCGCGGCGAAGTGCCGCCGGGTTACCGCCCGCCGACCGGCGCGGGTGGCGGCGGCGCGGACGCACCCGCGCGCGCCCTCCCCGGTCGGGGCCGTCGCCGGGCTAGAGTGGCCGCCGACCGACATGCTCGACGGACGGGATGATCATGCGGGACACCGACCGGGCGCTGGTGCAGGCGGCCACCGCCGTCGCCAAGCTGCGCTGCCGCAGCGAGAACCACACCGTCGCCGCCGCCGCGCGCAGCGCCGACGGGCGGGTGTTCACCGGCGTGAACGTCTACCACTTCACCGGCGGACCGTGTGCCGAGGTGGTGGCGATCGGTGCCGCCGCCACCCAGGGCGTGACCGAGCTGGAGACCATCGTCGCGGTGGGGGATCGGGGCCGGGGCGTCATCCCGCCGTGCGGTCGCTGCCGGCAGGTGCTGCTCGACTACTTCCCGTCGATCAAGGTGATCGTCGGCCCGGCGGACGGGCTACGCGCGGTCTCGGTGGCCGACCTGCTGCCCGAGACGTACGTCTGGGCCGACCAGCAGGTGGAGTTGGCGACGGTGCCCCGGACCGGGGTGTGGCCGATGCCCGTGGTGCCCGGCAGCCGCCCGGCGGCGGAGGACTGAGCCCGGGTCAGTCGCCCGACGCCGCCTCCAGCATGGACCGGGGGACCGGCACCTTCTCGAAGCGCACGTTGCCCTCCGGCACCATCCAGCTCAGCACCTGGGCGACCAGCCGTCCGGCCCGGACGGCCGGGTCGTTGGCGTACAGCTCGCGGGCCATCTCGGGGTCCACCGAGAGCACGGCGAAGCCGTGCAGCCGTTCGTCGTCGGCGCCGAGGCACGGGCCGGCGGCGAGGACCGCGCCCTGCTCCACCAGCCCGGCCTGATGGGCGAGGTGCGCGTCCTGCAGGCGGTCGACCGCGTCCAGCGGCAGCTCGGGTGGTCCGGCGGGCGGACCAGGAGGACGACGGTGTGCTGGTCGAATCGCATGCGGCCAGCCTAGGGGCGGAAACGCCCTGATTGTCCGCCGGTTGCCGGTAGCGGCCCCATCCGGGGGGCCTGCACCGCCCGGGCCGGCCCGACCGGGCCGGGGGCATCGACGAATCCGAGTTAGGCCCGCCTAACTGACTCGGCTAAGGTAAGGCGATCCTAAGCTGAGAGGGCGGAACTCTGCCGTGACCACCGTCGCCACCCGACCCCAGCGGGCCGGCGTCCCGAGCCGCCGGCGGCCCGGCCGCCGGGCGGCGATCGCCGCGGCGGCGGCCCTGCTGCTGGTCCTGGCCCTGCTCGCCAGCCTCGCCCTCGGCAGCCGCCCGCTCGCCGTCGACCAGGTGTGGCAGGCGCTCACCGCTCCCGACGGCGGCGAGGCCACCACCATCGTCCGGGAGCTGCGCCTGCCGCGTACGGCGCTGGGACTGATCGTCGGCCTCGCGCTCGCCGTCGCCGGGGTGCTCTTCCAGGCGCTCACCCGCAACCCCCTCGCCGAACCGCGGATCCTCGGCATCAGCGCCGGCGCCTCGTTCGGCGTGGTGCTCGCCATCGCGGTCTTCGGCGTCGGCAGCCTCGCCGGGTACGTCTGGTTCGGCGTCGCCGGCGCGCTCGCCGCCGGCCTGCTCGTCCTCGCCGTGGCCAGCGGCACCCGCGAGGGCGCCAGCCCGGTCACCCTCGCGCTGGTCGGCGCGGCCCTCGACGCCAGTCTCGCCGCCGGGGTGTACGCCATGCTCAGCATCGACGCGCGCACCTTCGAGGAGTACCGCTTCTGGGTGGTCGGCGGGCTGACCGGCCGGGACGTCGGCGTCGCCGGACAGGTGCTGCCGTTCGTCCTGGCCGGGCTGGTGCTGGCCGCGCTGGTCGCCCGGGGCCTCGACGCGCTCGCCCTCGGCGACGACGTGGCCCGCGGCCTCGGCCACCGGATCGGCCTGGTCCGCCTCGGCGGCGGCGCCGCCGCCGTGCTGCTCACCGACGCGCTCGCCCTCGGCGACGACGTGGCCCGCGGCCTCGGCCACCGGATCGGCCTGGTCCGCCTCGGCGGCGGCGCCGCCGCCGTGCTGCTCACCGGCGCCGCGGTGGCGCCGCCGGACCGATCGCCTTCGTCGGGCTCGCCGTGCCGCACCTGGCCCGGGCGCTGGTCGGCACCGACCACCGGTGGACCCTGGCGGTCTCCGCCCTGCTCGGGCCGGCCCTGCTGCTCGGCGCCGACGTCGTCGGCCGGCTGGTCGCCCCGCCCGGTGAGGTGCCGGCCGGGATCGTCACCGCGCTGATCGGCGCCCCGCTGCTGGCGTACCTGGTCCGCCGCGCGAAGGTGGTGGCCGCGTGACCGCCGTCGACTCGTCCCGCCCGGCGTACGCCGGGCTGCCCGGTCGGTCGCTGCTGCGGCTCGGGCCGGTGAGCGTGCAGGTGCGCCGCCGCGCGGTGCTGGTCGCCGCCGTGACGGCCGTGCTGCTCGCCGCCGCCGTCGTGCTCAGCCTCTCCCTCGGCACCCCGTACGTCGCCCCGGCCGACGTGCTCCGGTCGCTGTCGGGCGCCGGCACCCCGTACGACCTGGTGGTGCGCGACCTGCGGCTGCCCCGGATCGTGCTGGCCGCGACGGCCGGGGCGGCCTTCGGGGTCGCCGGCACGCTCATCCAGAGCGTCGCCCGCAACCCGCTGGCCAGCCCGGACGTCATCGGTATCACCCAGGGCGCCGGCCTGGCCGCCACCGTCGCGATCACCACCGGTGCCGCCGCCGTGCTGGTCGCCCCGGCGGCGCTGCTCGGCGGGCTGGCCGCCGCGCTGCTGCTCGCCCTCGGCGCCGGCACGGCCTGGCCGCCCAGCGGTTCGTGCTGGCCGGGGTGGCCGTCGCGTTTGCCCTGCGGGCGCTGACCGAGGTGGTCATGCTCTCCGCCGACCCGATCGACGGGCTGCGGGCGCAGATCTGGCTGATCGGCACCCTGGCCGGCCGGGGCTGGTCCGAGACGGCGTGGATCGCGCTCACCCTGGCCGTCCTGCTGCCGGTGCTGGCCTGGGCCGGCTGGGCGCTGAACGGCGCCGCGCTGGACGACGACACCGCCCGGGGGATCGGGCTGCGCCCGGTGGCCCGCCGGGTGGGCCTGGCCGTCACCGGCGTCGTGCTGGCCGCCACCGTCACCGCCCAGGTCGGCGCGGTCGACTTCGTCGCGCTGGTCGCCCCGCAGGTGGCCCGCCGCCTGGTCCGCGCCGAGCGGCCCCCACTGGTCTGCGCCGCCCTGGTCGGCGCGCTGCTGCTGGTGCTGGCCGACCTGGTCGGCCGGCGGCTCTTCGCCCCCACCCAACTGCCGGCGGGCGTGCTCACCGCCGCCATCGGTGGTCCTTACCTGATGCTCCTGCTGGTCCGACGGCGGCGGCGGAGGTCCGCGTGAACCGCACCCCTGACACCCCTGGCCCGATGCTCTCGACCCGCGACGTGACCGTCGGCTACGACGAGCGGACCGTGCTGGACGGGCTCGACGTGGACCTGCCCACCGACGCCTTCACCGTCATCGTCGGGCCGAACGCCTGCGGCAAGTCCACCCTGCTGCGCACCATGGCCCGGCTGCTCACCCCGCGCCGCGGCACGGTGCTGCTGGACGGTACGGCGATCCGCGACCTGCCCACCCGCGAGGTGGCCCGCCGCCTCGGCGTGCTGCCGCAGAGCCCGCTGGTGCCCGAGGGGGTCACCGTGGCGGACCTGGTCGGCCGGGGCCGGCAGCCGTACCAGCGGTGGTGGCGGCAGTGGTCGGAGCAGGACTCGGCCGCCGTCGACCGGGCGATGGCCCAGGCCGACGTCGCGGGGCTCGCCGACCGGCCGGTGGACACCCTCTCCGGCGGGCAGCGGCAGCGGGTCTGGATCGCGATGACCCTCGCCCAGGACACCGAGGCGCTGCTGCTGGACGAGCCGACCACCTTCCTCGACCTGGCCCACCAGGTGGAGGTGCTGGATTTGCTGCACCGGCTGCGCGCCGAACGCGGCCGGACCGTGGTCGCCGTGCTGCACGACCTCAACCAGGCCGCCCGGTACGCCGACCACCTGATCGCCATGCGCGAGGGCAGCGTGGTCGCGGCCGGCCCGCCGCGCGAGATCCTCACCGCGGACCTGGTCCGCGACGTCTTCGGGCTCGACTGCGTGGTCGTGCCCTGCCCGGTGACCGGCGCGCCGCTCGTGGTGCCCGGCCTCACCAGCCCGTCCCTGGCGCGCCCGACCGCTCCGGCGGCGCGCCCCTCCGTCGCCGACGCGGACCTGCCGCGCGTCGACTCGTACCCTTCGAAAGGAATCTGATGCGTCGTCTCGCCGCCGCCCTCACCGTGGCCGTCGCCCTCGGCGTGGGCCTGACCGCCTGCGGGGAGAGTGATCCGGTCGCCGGCACCGCCACCGGGGAGACCCGGGAGATCACCCACGCCATGGGCACCACCAAGGTCCCGGCGGACCCGAAGCGGGTCGTGGTCCTCGACACCGACAAGATCGACACGGCGCTCTCCTTGGGCGTCACGCCGGTCGGCGCCGCCACCGCCGGTGAGGCGAAGAGCTGGCCGACCTACTTCGGCGCCGAGAAGCTGGCCGGAATCAAGGAGGTCGGGGTGCTCACCGAGCCCGACCTGGAGGCGATCACCGCGCTGAAGCCGGACCTCATCCTGGGCAGCAAGTTCCGCCAGGAGAAGTTCTACGACGAGCTGAGCGCGATCGCCCCGACCGTCTTCACCGAGAAGGTCGGCATCACCTGGAAGGAGAACCTGCTCCTCGACGGCAAGGCCCTCGGCCGGGAGCAGCAGGCCAAGGACCTGCTGAGCACGTACGAGAAGCGGGCGAAGGACTTCGGCGCGAAGCTCGGCGACGCCGCGTCGCGGGAGGTCTCCATCGTGCGCTTCATCCCGGGCAACATCCGGGTGTACGGCCCGGACTCGTTCTCCGGGATCGTCGTCGGCGACACCGGGCTGGGTCGCCCGGCCCGGCAGCGGCTCGACGGCAAGGAGGACAAGCGCTTCGACCTGGTCAGCCCGGAGCGGGTCAACGAGGTCGACGGTGACGTGATCTTCGTGACCGCGTACGGCGAGAAGGCCGCCGCCGAGCAGGCCAAGGTCACCGGCGGCACCCTCTGGCAGGGTCTGTCGGCGGTGAAGGCCGGCAAGGCCCACGTGGTCTCCGACGAGGTCTGGATGACCGGCATCGGCGTCGGCGCCGCCAACAAGATCCTCGACGACCTGGAGAAGTACCTGGCCGCCGCCTGATCCCGTTCCACCGTCCGCGCCCGTCCGGCCCTGTGCCGGGCGGGCGCGTTCGCATGTCCGGGCCCGGCCTGCCGGCGTGATGGTCGCCGACGGCCGACTGTGGACTCGCCGGACGGCGGTGCGTTGACTTGTACTTAGGTTAGGGTAACCTAACTTCACTCGATCAACGCCGGACCGCCGGGGATCGCGCGTCGCCGCGACCGTCCCTTCGGGTCCGCCTCCGACCATTGAGGACCGCCATGAGTCTGCCCGGAGCAACCGTTCAGGCCCCCTCGACCGGCGCCGGCCGGGACCACCTGTTCACCGCCGGCTCGCTGGAGCGCTACCGCCGGGTGCTGGCCGACGGGATCGGCCGGGTGGCCGACCGGGTGGCCACCGTCGACCGGCCCTGCACCGGCGTCACCCCGCAGCACCTGGCCCCGCGCGTCCGGGGCATCGACCTGGACCGGCCGCTCGGCGACACCGGGGCGGCGCTCGACGAGCTCCACGACGTCTACCTGCGCGACGCGGTGTTCTTCCACCACTCCCGCTACCTGGCCCACCTGAACTGCCCGGTGGTGATCCCCGCGCTGCTCGGCGAGGCGGTGCTCAGCGCGGTGAACTCCTCGATGGACACCTGGGACCAGAGCGCCGGCGCCACCCTCATCGAACGCCGGCTGATCGACTGGACGGCCGAGCGGATCGGGCTCGGGCCCGCCGCCGACGGGGTGTTCACCAGCGGCGGCACCCAGTCGAACCTGCAGGCGCTGCTGCTGGCCCGGGAGGAGGCCTGGGCGCGGGCCGGCGCCCGGCCGTCCCGCCCCGAACTGCTGTCCCGGCTGCGGCTGATCACCTCGGCGGCCGGCCACTTCAGCGTGCAGAAGGCGGCGAAGCTGCTCGGCCTCGACGCCGACGCGGTGCTCACCGTGGGCACCGACACCGACCGGCGGATGCGCGCCGACGAACTGGCCCGGGAGATCGACTGCTGCCGGCGGGACGGGCTGCGGGTGATGGCCGTGGTGGCCACCGCCGGCACCACCGACTTCGGCACCATCGACCCGCTGCCGCGGATCGCCGACATCTGTGCCGCCGCCGGCGTGTGGCTGCACGTCGACGCCGCGTACGGCTGTGGGCTGCTGGTCTCGCCGACCCGGCGGAACCTGCTGGACGGCATCGAGCGGGCGGACTCGGTGACCGTCGACTACCACAAGTCGTTCTTCCAGCCGGTCAGCTCCAGCGCCGTGCTGGTCCGCGACCGCCGGGTGCTGCGGCACGTCACCTGGCACGCCGACTACCTCAACCCGGCCCGGGCGGTCGAGCAGCACATCCCCAACCAGGTCGACAAGAGCATCCAGACCACCCGCCGCTTCGACGCGCTGAAGCTCTGGCTGACCCTGCGCGTGATGGGGCCGGACGCCGTCGGCGCGCTCTTCGACGAGGTGGTCGACCGGGCCGCGGACGCCTGGCGGCTGCTCACCGGTGATCCCCGCTTCGAGGTGGTGACCCGGTCGCCGTTGAGCACCGTGGTGTTCCGCTGGCGGCCCGCCGGCGTCGCGCCGCACCTGGTCGACGACGCCAACCTGTACGCCCGCGAGGCGTTGGCGGCCTCCGGCGCGGCCCTCGTCGCGGGCACCCGGGTCGACGGCGCGCACCACCTGAAGCTCACCCTGCTCAATCCGGAGACCACGGTGGCCGACCTCGCCCACGTCCTCGACCTGATCGCCGGACACGCCGGTGGGTACGTGCGCAGCCGCACGGCCGGCGACCTGTCCTGCCCCGTGGGCTGAGCGGGAGAACACATGTCGACCCACGACTTCATCGCCGTCGGGCTGGGCCCGTACAACCTCGGGCTGGCCTGCCTGACCGCACCGATCCGCGACCTCGACGGTCTCTTCCTCGAGGCGCGCGACGACTTCGACTGGCACCCGGGCATGCTGCTGGAGTCCACCCGCCTGCAGACCCCGTTCCTCGCCGACCTGGTCACCCTCGCCGACCCCACCTCGCCGTACTCGTTCCTCAACTACCTGAAGGAGTCCGGCCGGCTCTACCCGTTCTACATCCGGGAGAGCTTCTTCCCGCTGCGCAGCGAGTACAACGACTACTGCCGGTGGGCCGCGGCGAAGCTGCCGAGCGTCCGCTTCGGTCACGAGGTGACCGCCGTGGAGTACGACCCGGCCGACGAGCGGTACGTCGTGCACTGCGCCGCGGCGGGCGGGCGGGTGACCCACCGGGCCCGGCACCTGGTGCTCGGCACCGGCACCCCGCCGTACCTGCCGCCGCCCTGCCGGGGGCTGGGCGGCGACGCGATCCACAACGCGCGGTACCGGGAGCACCGCGCCGCGTTGCGCGCCAAGCGGAGCGTCACCGTGGTGGGCAGCGGGCAGAGCGCCGCCGAGATCTACCACGACCTGCTCGCCGACATCGACACCTACGGCTACCAGCTCAACTGGGTCACCCGCTCGCCGCGGTTCTTCCCGCTGGAGTACACCAAGCTCACCCTGGAGCTGACCTCACCGGACTACGTGGACTACTTCCACGCCCTGCCGGAGGCCACCCGCTACCGGCTGGAGGCGGAGCAGAAGGGGCTGTTCAAGGGGATCGACGCCGACCTGATCAACGGCATCTTCGACCTGCTGTACGCCAGGAGCGTCGCCGCTCCGCTGCCGACCCGGCTGATGACCAACACGGAGCTGACCGCCGCCGGGTACGACGCGGCGGACGGGACGTACACCCTGGGGCTGCGCAACGTCGAGCAGGGCCGGGACTTCGCCCTCACCACCGAGGGGCTGGTGCTGGCCACCGGCTACCGGTACCGGGTGCCCGGCTTCCTCGAGCCGATCCGGGACCGGATCCGCTGGGACGACCACGGACGGTTCGAGGTCGCCCGCAACTACAGCATCGACCACAGCGGCCGGGGGATCTTCCTGCAGAACGCGGCCACCCACGCCCACAGCGTCACCTCGCCGGACCTGGGGATGGGCGCGTACCGCAACTCGTGGATCATCCGGGAGCTGACCGGGCGCGAGCACTACCCGATCGAGGGGCGGATCGCCTTCCAGGAATTCGGCGCCCCGGCGGGGGTCGCGTCATGACCGGGACGGTCTACCGCCGGGTCGCCCCGCGCCTCGGCGAGTTCACGCTCCGCCGGGTCGATCCGGACACCGACGCCGCGCTGCTGCACGGCTGGGTCACCCACCCCAGGTCGCGTTCTGGCTGATGCAGGACGCCGACGTGACCCGGGTGGCGCAGGAGTACCGGCGGATCGCCGCACACCCGCACCACGACGCGTACCTGGGGTCGTGGCGGGGCCGGCCGGCTTTCCTCGCCGAGCGGTACGACCCCGCCCACGTCGACCTCGTCGGCCGGTACGACGCCGCCGAGGGCGACGTCGGCATGCACTTCCTCTGCGCGCCCCCGGACAGCCCCGTGCACGGGTTCACCCGGGCGGTGATCACCACGGTGCTGGCCTGGCTCTTCGCCGACCCGGGCACCCGTCGGGTGGTGGTCGAACCCGACGTGCGCAACACGGCGGTGCACGCGCTCAACGCGGCCGTCGGCTTCACCGTCGTCCGACCGCTCACCCTGCCCGGGAAGACCGCCCTGCTCAGCGTCTGCACCCGCGAGCAGTTCCGGACCGCCACCGAAGGAGCCGTGCCCGCGTGACCCCCGCCGCCTCCGTGCCCCACCTGACCCCGCAGCGCTGGGCCGCCGCCAACCGGCTGCTGGTCCGCAAGGCCCTCGCCGAGTTCGCCCACGAGCGCCTGATCACCCCGGAGCCGCAGGGCGGCGACCGTTACCTGGTGCGGGCCGACGACGGCGCGGTGGAGTACCGCTTCGCCGCCCGGGTGCTGGCCCTCGACCACTGGCAGCTCGACCCGGCCGGCATCACCCGGCACGCCGGCGGCCGGGAACTGCCGCTGGACGCCGTCGACCTCTGCCTCGAGCTGCGCGGCGCGCTCGGCCTCACCGACGCCGTCCTGCCCGTCTACCTGGAGGAGATCACCTCCACCCTGGCCGGCGCCGCGTACAAGCTCGGCCGGCCGGAGGTGAGCGCGGTCGACCTGGTCCGGGCGGACTTCCAATGGATCGAGACGGCGATGACCGAGGGGCATCCCTGCTTCGTGGCCAACAACGGCCGGCTCGGTTTCGGGGTGCACGAGTACCACCGGTACGCCCCGGAGGCCGGGCGGCCGGTCCGGCTGGTCTGGCTGGCCGCGCACCGCGACCACACCACCTTCACCTGCGCGGACGATCTGGACTACGACACCCTGGTCCGCGCCGAGTTGGGCGAGGACGCCCTCGCCGGCTTCGCCCGTACCCTCACCGGGCTCGGCCTCGACCCGGCCGGGTACCTGCTGCTCCCGGTGCACCCGTGGCAGTGGTGGAACAAGCTGGCCGTCACCTTCGCCGGCGAGGTCGCCCGGCGCCGCCTGGTGCCGCTCGGCGAGGGGCCGGACGAGTACCTCGCGCAGCAGTCGATCCGCACCCTCTTCAACGTCACCGACCCGGGCCGGCACTACGTGAAGACCGCCCTGTCGGTGCTCAACATGGGCTTCATGCGCGGGCTCTCCGCCGCGTACATGGAGCACACCCCGGCCATCAACGACTGGCTCGCGGGCCTCGTCGCCGCCGACCCGGTGTTCCGGCGGGCCCGGCTGTCGATCCTCCGCGAGCGGGCGGCGATCGGCTACCGGCACCGGCAGTACGAGGCGGCGACCGACCGGCACTCCCCGTACCGGAAGATGCTCGCCGCGCTCTGGCGGGAGAGCCCGGTGCCCGGGCTGGAGCCGGGCCGGCGGCTGGCCACCATGGCGTCGCTGCTGCACGTCGACCGCGCGGGGCGGTCGTTCGCCGGCGCGCTGATCGCCGAGTCCGGGCTCGCGCCCGCGGCCTGGCTGCGCCGCTACCTCGACGCCTACCTGGTCCCGCTGCTGCACAGCCTGTACGCGTACGACCTGGCGTTCATGCCGCACGGCGAGAACGTCATCCTTGTCCTGCACGACGGGGCGGTGGAGCGGGTGATCTTCAAGGACATTGCCGAGGAGATCGTGGTGATGGACCCGGACGCCGACCTGCCCCCGCCGGTACGCCGGATCCGGGTCGCCGTCCCGGAGCAGGACAAGATCCTGTCGATCTTCACCGACGTGTTCGACTGCTTCCTGCGGCACCTCAACGCGATCCTGGCCACCGAGGAAATCCTCGACGAGGAGACGTTCTGGCGGACGGTGGTCGGGTGCGTCGCGGACTACGCCGACAGCGTCCCGCACCTGGCCGACCGGCTCCACCGCCACGACCTGTTCGCGCCGGAGTTCGCGCTGTCCTGTCTCAACCGGCTGCAGCTGCGCGACAACCAGCAGATGCTCGACCTGGCCGACCCGTCCGGGTCGCCGCAGTTCGTCGGGACGCTGGCCAACCCGCTCGCCCGCTTCGCCCCGGACCGGGTCGGCTGAGCCGGCGGCGGGTGCCCACAGGCGGATGCCCGGAGCGAGCGCTCCTCTCTCCGGGCATCCGTCCGTGGGCCGGCGTGGTGGGGGTCAGGCGGCGGTGGACCAGATGGCACGGAACGCGGCGGCTCGCCGGCCAGCCACTGCTCGACCTGCGCGGGCTTGACCGTCTCGGGCATGCGGTGGGCCTCGCCGCGGCGGACGTCGACGAGGACCGGCTCGGCGTGCGGGAGGACCGCGTCCATGTGCCGGGCCATCAGGTGCAGGGTGGCGAGGGTCGCCTCCTCGCTGGGCGGCGCCTCGTCGAAGTGCAGGCGGACCGCCTCGGCGCGGCCGTCGGCGTACCGGACGCCGAAGTGGGGGTTGATCTTTACGGGCAGGTCGCCGAGCATCGCCAGGGCGTCCCGGGTCTGGGCGAGGTCGACGCCGGCCGGCTCACCGAGCGACTGGAGCCAGGCGGTCGCCCCGGGGACGAGCGCCTGGTAGAGCGGGCGCCAGCGGGGCTTGACCAGATCGGGCACCTGGGCCAGGTGCGTGCCGCCGGTGTGGAACGCGATGTCGGCCTTGAGCGCCTTGACGAACTGGCCGTGCGGGTTGAACCCGTGCCGGCTCGCGCGTGCTTGCGCAGGCCGCCGACGAAGGTGGCCTTGGTGGGCCCGGTGCGGTCCACGTACCGGGTGAAGCCGAGGAGGGTGGCGTACGGCGTCAGGGGGGTGGAGATGGGCGCGGTCACGAGCATCCTCCCAGGTCAGGAACTCGATTAGTACATACATTCTAATCGACGGGCCTGACATCGCCCAGGGTAGAAAAGGGGCCGTCCGGACGCACCGGACGGCCCCTCGGAGAGAAATTCCTACAGCTGCTCGACGGCGGTGATCCGGACGACCGCGGCGCCCACCTCGTCGGAGGCGGCCAGGTCGACCTCGGCGCTGATGCCCCAGTCGTGGTCGCCCTCCGGGTCGTCGAGGATCTGCCGGACGGTCCAGCGGTCCCGACCCTGCTCGATCATGAGCACGCCGGCCCGCGCGCGTCCGGGCCCACCCCGATTGAGTCGTACGAGTCGAAGTACGGCTCCAGCGCGTCCGCCCAGGCGTCGGCGCCCCAGCCGTCCCCGGCGTCGAGCTCGCCGAGCAGGTCCCAGCGGCGCAGGGCGGCCAGCTCGACCCGGCGGAACAGCGCGTTGCGCACCAGCACCCGGAACGCCCGCGCGTTGCGGGTCACGGCTGGCGGCCGGTCGTCCAGGGCCGCGTGGGCCTGGGCCACCTCCGCCACGTCCGACGGGTTGCGCAGCCGCTCCCACTCGTCGATCAGGCTGGAGTCGACCTGGCGGACCAGCTCGCCCAGCCACTCGATGAGGTCGACCAGCTCCTCGGTCTTGGCGTCCTCGGGCACGGTCTGCCGCAGCGTCTTGTACGCGTCGGCGAGGTACCGCAGCACCAGGCCCTCGGAGCGGGACAGCCCGTAGAAGCTGACGTACTCGGTGAAGGTCATCGCCCGCTCGTACATGTCCCGCACCACGGACTTGGGGGAGAGCTGGTGGTCGGCCACCCAGGGGTGCCCCTGCCGGTACATCTCGTAGGCGCCGTCCAGCAGCTCCGCGAGCGGCTTGGGCCAGGTCACCTCGTCGAGCAGCTCGAGGCGGGCCTCGTACTCGATGCCCTCGGCCTTCATCGCGGCGACCGCCTCGCCGCGCGCCTTGAACTGCTGCGCGGAGAGCACCTGGCGCGGGTCGTCGAGGATCGACTCGATGACGGAGAGCACGTCGAGGGCGTACGACGGCGACTCCTGGTCCAGCAGCTCGATCGTCGCGAGGGCGAGCGGGGAGAGCGGCTGGTTGAGCGCGAAGTCGAGCTGGAGGTCGACGGTGAGCCGGACCCGCCGGCCCTGCTCGTCCGGCTCGGACAGCTCCTCGACCACGCCGCCGGCCCGCAGCGCCCGGTAGATGGCGATGGCCCGCCGGATGTGCCTCCGCTGGGCGGCCCGGTCCTCGTGGTTGTCGGTGAGCAGGTGCCGCATCGAGGCGAACGCGTCGCCGGGCCGGCCGATCACGTTGAGCAGCATCGAGTGGCTGACCTGGAAGCTGGAGGTCAGCGGCTCCGGCTCGGCCTCGACCAGGCGCTGGAAGGTCGGCTCGCCCCAGCCGATCGAACCCTCCGGCGGCTTCTTCTTGACCACCTTGCGGCGCTTCTTCGGGTCGTCGCCGGCCTTGGCGAGCGCCTTCTCGTTCTCGATGACGTGCTCGGGGGCCTGCACCACGACCCGGCCGAGGGTGTCGAACCCGGCCCGCCCGGCCCGCCCGGCGATCTGGTGGAACTCGCGGGCCTTGAGCAGCCGGGTCCGGGTCCCGTCGTACTTGGACAGGCCGGTGAAGAGCACGGTGCGGATCGGCACGTTGATGCCGACGCCGAGGGTGTCGGTGCCGCAGATGACCTTGAGCAGGCCGGCCTGGGCGAGGGTCTCCACCAGGCGGCGGTACTTGGGCAGCATGCCGGCGTGGTGCACGCCGATGCCGTGCCGGACCAGCCGGGACAGGGCCTTGCCGAAGCCGGAGGTGAACCGGAAGTTCCCGATGGCCTGCGCGATCATGTCCTTCTCGGCGCGGGTGCAGACGTTGACGCTCATCAGCGCCTGCGCGCGTTCCAGCGCGGCGGCCTGGGTGAAGTGCACGACGTACACCGGGGCCTGCTTGGTCTGGAGCAGTTCCTCCAGGGTCTCGTGCAGCGGGGTCATCGCGTACGAGAACAGCAGCGGGACGGGCCGCTCGGCCGTGCGGACGACGGCGGTCGGCCGGCCGGTGCGCCGGGTCAGGTCGTCGACGAACCGGGTGGTGTCGCCGAGCGTGGCGGACATCAGCACGAACTGCGCCTGCGGCAGTTCGATGATCGGCACCTGCCAGGCCCAGCCCCGGTCCGGCTCGGCGTAGAAGTGGAACTCGTCCATGATCACCTGGCCGACGTCGGCCCGGGCGCCCTCGCGCAACGCGAGGTTGGCCAGGATCTCCGCGGTGCAGCAGATGATCGGGGCGTCGGCGTTGACGCTGGCGTCGCCGGTGAGCATGCCGACGTTCTCCGCGCCGAAGACCTCGCAGAGCGCGAAGAACTTCTCCGACACCAGGGCCTTGATCGGGGCGGTGTAGAAGGTGGTGCGGTTGTCGGCCAGGGCGGCGAAGTGGGCGGCGATCGCGACCAGGCTCTTGCCCGAGCCGGTCGGCGTGTTCATGATCAGGTTCGCGCCGGAGACGATCTCGATGACCGCCTCCTCCTGATGGGGGTAGAGGTCGAGGCCGCGCTCCTTCGCCCAGCCGGCGAACGCGTCGAAGAGGGTGTCGGGGTCGGCGCTTCGAGGCAGCGCGGCAGTGAGCGTCATAGCGCCCCCCATGGTGCCCGGATCATGGGCCGCCGCGCCAACCGGGGCGTCCGCGACGCCCGCCGGGCGCGCGGTCCGTCCCGCGCGTCCCGATCCCGCCGGGGCGTGGACCACCCGAGAGGTACGCCCGCGGGGTCAGCCCCGGGCGGGCGTGGGCGTGGCGGCGACCCGGCGGTGGATCAGGTCGAAGATCGGGCGGCCGGCGGTGAGGGCTCGGCGCTCGAACTTGGTCACCGGGCGGTGGGCGGGGCGCGGGGCGAAGTCGCCGTGGACGTCGACCAGCTCCGGGTCGGCGGTCAGCGTCTCCCGCATCGACTCGGCGTACTCGGCCCAGTCGGTGGCGCAGTGCAGCGTCCCGCCGGGGGCCAGCCGGGAGCGCAGCAGCGCCACGTGGCCGGGCTGGATCAGCCGGCGCTTGTGGTGCCGGGACTTCGGCCACGGGTCGGGGAAGAAGACGTGCACCGCGTCGAGCGAGCCCTCCGGCAGCGCCCGGACCAGGTCCAACGCGTCGCCCCGGGCCACCCGGACGTTGCCCAGCGCGTGCCGTTCCGCCAGGTCGAGGAGGTTGGCGATTCCGGGCGTGTGCACCTCGACCGCCAGATAGTGTCGGTCCGGGTCGGCCGCCGCCATCGCGCCGGTGGCGTCGCCCATGCCGGAACCGATCTCCAGCACCAGCGGGGCCCGCCGGCCGAACAGGGCCGCCGGATCGAACGGCCCGTCGAGGTCGGCGATGTCCAGGCCGTACGCCGGCCAGAGCCGGTCCAGCGCGTCGACCTGGCGGCCGCTCATCCGCCCCCGGCGGGGATGGAAGGTCCGGATCCTTGCGGCGTGCGCGGGCGGGGCGGCGGCGGGGTTCTGGTCGGTGGAGGTCACAGCGACCCGAGCGTACGCGACGGTTGCCGCGTATCGGATGTGATGTACGCCCGAGGGTGAGACGATTCATCCCGTACGGCATAACGGGCGGACCGTTGCCCGGTACCGCCCTACGGCGCCGGGAGGGGTCATGGTGTCAGTCACGCGCCGCGCGGCGCTGGTGATCGCGGCCGCCGCGTTCGCCGCCCCGCTGGTCGGGGCGGTCCCCGCCCTGGCCGCCCCGGTCCCCGTCGCCGAGCCGGCCCCCGGCCAGCCGGGGCAGTCGCAGCCGCCGCCCGAGGACGTGATCTTCGTCGAGGTCACCCCGAGCACCGTGGAGCCCGGATTCCTGGTCGGCATCCGGGCGAGCTGCCGGGACAACTCGGTGCCGGCGACCGTGGTGTCGGACGCCTTCGGCCGGGTGCAGGTGCAGCCGCAGCGCGGGCTGCTGACCGCCTCGCCGATGGTCCGGGAGCGCACCCGTCCCGGCAACTACCGGGTCAAGCTGGAGTGCCCGGGCGGGCAGACCGCGTCGACGATGCTCCAGGTGGTCAACCGGGTGGCGCCGAGCCGCGGACCGGCGACCGGCTTCGGCGGCACCGCCGGCGGCGGCCGCCTCGGTGGCCTGCTCGTGCCGATGGGACTCGCGCTGACCCTGGCCGGGGCAGCCGTCGGCGTGGTGGCGGCGCGCCGGCCCCGTCCCGTCCGTGGCGCCGCCCGCCGCTGAGTCCCGCCATGGCCTCGCATCCCGCTCCGCAGCCGGCCGCCCGACCCGGCCGGCGCGACCCGCGGGCCGGCCGCAGCCCCTGGTCGGCGCCGCTGGCCGTGGTGCTGGTGCTGATCGGGGTCTTCGCCACCGGGGCGGGGCTCGGCCGCACCGCCGGGCCGTTCGACTGGGCCGACGCCGCGGCGGGGCCCGGGCAGGGCGACCCGCAGCCCGACGGCTGGCTGCCGGCGAGCCGCCCGGTCAGCCTCTCCGTGCCGGCGATCAAGGTCAGCGCGCCGGTGACCCCGGTCGGGCAGGCCCGGGACGGCTCGATCGCCGTGCCGCCGTTGAGCAAGCACAACCAGACCGGCTGGTACGACCGCAGCCCGACGCCCGGCGAGCCGGGCCGGGCGATCATCGTCGGGCACGTGGACACCAAGAGCGGCCCGGCGATCTTCTACCAGCTCGGCAAGCTCAAGCCCGGCGACCGGATCGAGGTCACCCGGTCGGACCGGAGCGTGGTGACCTTCAAGGTCGACACGGTCGAGCACTTCGACAAGGCCAACCTGCCGGCCGACCGGGTGTACGGCGACGACGGCCCGCCGGGGCTGCGCCTGATCACCTGCGGCGGGGAGTGGGTGGGCGGCAGGACCGGCTACGAGGACAACGTGATCGCGTTCGCCTCGCTGGTCGACAGCCGCAAGCCCTGACCGGGCTCAGCCCTTTCCCAGCTGCCGGGACATCCAGGGCCACGACGCGGGAAACAAGATCAACTAGGTCGTCCAGGTTGGGCGGAAGGCTCAACCGGTGTCCGGCCGGAGGAATGGGCTTCTCTGCCTTCGCGGCGACCGGGCGAGGGGGCGAGCGAGCCCATCGCGATCAGCTGCGCAACCACCAACAGCGTGACCGGGACCAGCCACCAGAGCCCGAGGTCGCCGCCGATCGTGACGGTCAGGAGCGCGACACCGACCAGCGCCAGGCCGGCCGAGAGCCAGCCGGTGAGGCCACGCAGGGCCCGTCGGTGACGCCAGATCAACCAGACGGCCGGCAGCCACGCGACCACCGCGATGACCATCCCGACGAAATCCACCAGCGACGGCCCGTGCGTCCGGCTGAACGAGAACAGCCGAGGCCCAGTGTCCGGCATTGCGATCAACAGGCCACCTGCAGCCGAGCCGACCAGCCAGCCGAGCAGGCGGCTGGCTACTGGCGGGCGAGTCATGGCGGCATGATCCCACGCCCGGCGACAACTACTTGGCTTCCGCGACAAAGACACCTTGGCCCTGTTGCCCGTAGATGAGATTGCGAGCGTGCAACTCCTTCACGGCGCGGTACGCGGTTGACCGAGCGACGCTGTAAAGCTCACCGATGTCGGAAACCGAGGGAAGCTGTTGCCCTGGCGCATACTCGCCAGAACGAATCTTGGCCTCGATGTCGTCGGCTACGCGCCGGTAGTGCGGTGGTCTGGTTGGCATGATCGGCTCTCCTGGACTTCAGCGGAGATCATGTTTCCAGCCCGGACCTGATCAGGACAAGCGGACAACCCAGCAAAGTGGAGACAGTGAGAACTTGACTACAGTGAGACAGTGGATACAGTGAGACAGCGATCGGGCGCTCCTGGACTTCAGCACTCCGGGGTTACCGGTCTTTCCGCCCTGGGGGAGCACGACGCACAGACTCTGCCCCCCAGGGTGGGCTACTCGTGACCTCGCGGAAGGGTGCAGACCCATGCCGATGGATGACGGCGACATCACGTCGGCAGACGAACTGTTCGCCATGATGAGGATCATCGACACTCACTGGACTCGGGCGCATGACCAGCCCTGGCGAGTAGGAGGCTGCCTAGAGTGCCGAGATCGGGACAATTGTCCCCAGCTTGATTGGGCGCTAGGTGTCATGGCAGATATCGCTTCGGTCATGTTCCAGAAGTCTTGACCTGCGGCGTCTGCCATGCCGCGCCCTGTGTGCCTATCTCGCGGTCTTCTAAGCAGCGGGTGCCCGACACCCGCCAGCCCTGATCGGGCTCAGGCCTTGCCAGGGACCTGCTGGACCACCTCGAACTCCAGCAGGTTCGCGCCGCTGGCCACCGGCCGGCGCTGCTCGCCGCCCGCGTGCGCGGCCCGGGACGGCCCGGCCGCCCACGCCTGGTACGCCTCCTCGGACTCCCAGCGCGTGTAAACGAAGTAGCGGCTCTCCCCGGCGACCGGGCGGAGCAGCTCGAAGCCGAGGAAGCCGGGGGAGTTCTCCACCGCGCCGGCCCGGGCCGCGAACCGCTTCTCCAGCTCCTCGCCGGCGCCGGGCGGGACGTCGATCGCGTTGATCTTCACGACTGCCATGGCTCCACCATAACGACCGGGCCGGCTGTCGATCCGGGCGGCGACGTCGTCGGGCGGATCAGAACGCCTCGACGGCCGGCACCAGGTCGGCGTCGACCACGATCGGGGCGTGGTCGGAGGGGCCCTTGCCCTTGCGCGCCTCCCGGTCCACGTACGCGGAGCGGACCGCCCGGGCGAACGGCGCGGAGGCGTACACCAGGTCGATCCGCATGCCCTTGTTCTGGTGGAACATCCCGGCCCGGTAGTCCCAGTAGGTGAAGGGGTGCGGGCCCTTCATCGGGGTGGGCACCACGTCGGTGAGCCCGAGGTCGCGCAGCGCGGCCAGAGCCGCCCGCTCGGCCGGGGTGACGTGGGTGGAGGCGACGAAGAGCGCCGGGTCCCAGACGTCGGCGTCGGTCGGCGCCACGTTGAAGTCGCCGCAGACCGCGAGGGGCAGCCCGGTGGTCAGCTCCGGTTCGAGCGCGTCACGCAGCGCGGCGAACCAGGCCAGCTTGTACGCGTAGTGCGGGTCCTCGGGGGTGCGGCCGTTCGGCACGTACACCGACCAGACCCGCAGCCCGTCGCAGGTCGCTGAGATGGCCCGGGCCTCGGGCTCGGGGAAGCCGGGTTCGCCGGGGAACCCGACGGCCACGTCGGCCAGCCCGACCCGGGAGAGGATGGCCACCCCGTTCCATCGGCCGTCGCTGTGGCTGGCCGCCTCGTAGCCCAGCTCGCCCACCTCGGCGACCGGGAACGCCCCGTCGGGGCACTTGGTCTCCTGCAGGCAGACGACGTCGGGCTTCGTGGTGGCCAGCCAGTCGAGCAGCCGGGGCAGGCGGGCCTTCACCGAGTTGACGTTCCAGGTCGCCAGGCGCATGCCTCCAGCCTGCCGTATCGCCGGCCGACCCGCCGGGTCACCTCCCCGGGGTGTCGTGCCGAGCCGTGGGCGGGGTCCCGCCGGAACGACACCCAGGGGTCAGGTGCCCGGGGTGTCGTTCGGGCGGGTCTGCTCGGCCAGGAAGCGTTCCAGCTCGGCGCCGAGCTCGTCGGCGGTGGGCAGCGGGCCGGTCTCGGCGGCCAGCAGGTTCTTCTCGCCGCGGCCCCGGGCGAACGCGTCGTACTGCTCCTCCAGGGCCTGGACCAGGGTGGCCGCCTCCTCGGTCTGGGCGACCTGGCGGTCGATCTCCACCCGGACCACCTCGGCGGCCGCGCGCAGCCCGTCCCGGGGCAGCAGCAGGCCGGTGCTGCGGGACACCGAGGCGAGCAGCGCCTCGGCGGCGGCCGGGTACTCGGTCTGGGCGACGTAGTGCGGCACGTGCGCGGCGAAGCCGAGCGCGTCGCGGCCCTGCTCGCCGAGGCGGTACTCCAGCAGGTGGCCGACGCTGCCCGGCACCTGCACCCGTTGCAGCCACGGTTCGTAGCCGGCGATCAGCTCCCGGCGGGTGGCATGCGCGGTGACCCCGGTGGGACGGGTGTGCGGCACCGCCATCGGGATGGAGTTGAGCCCGACGGTGAGCCGGACGTCCAGCCGGGCGGAGAGCCCGGCGACCGCGGCCACGAAGCGCTCCCACTGGAGGTCCGGCTCGGGGCCGGTGAGCAGCAGGAAGGGCGTCTCGTCGTCGTCGTGGAGCAGGTGCAGCTCCAGCGCCGGGGCCTCGTAGTCGGCCCAGCGGTCCTCGACGAAGGTCATCACCGGGCGGCGGGAGCGGTAGTCGAAGAGCTGGTCGACGTCGAACCGGGCGATGGGCCGCGCCTGGAGGGAGGTGAGCAGCTGCTCACGGGCCAGCCGGGTGGCGCTGCCGGCGTCGACGAAGCCGGTGAGCGCCTGGATCAGCACCGGTTGACCGAGTTCGGGCAGCTCGTCGGTGAGTTCGTAGAGCTCGTGTGGGTCGAGCACCGGTCGGGACCTCCCTGGATACGCGCGTACGGGTGGCCGTGCGCGCACGGCACCCGGTTCGGGCAACGTACCCGCAATCCTGATCCATTCCGGCGGGACCCGGCTCGGCGGCCAACTGGATGATCACAATCCGGCGCACCGATTGATCAAATTGGGGCGAATACGCCGATCTTGCACCGCCCGCCGCCGTACGGGTGAATGGTGGATCGGCCGAAAGGACTAGTTAGCCGTTCATGGCCCTATCGCCCGCCGGGCGCGTGCTACCTCCCCTGGGCGGCGCGACTCGTGACCGGGCGGAGGTTTGACCGGCCCGCGAGGATCCTCCCGTCCGGGCCCAGGGTGGCCCGGCCGGTCCGGTTCGGGAGGGCGCAACTGTGGCAAGGGCCACTCGATGACGCTGGGTGACCCGCGGTCGACCTGCCTAGCCTCGTCGAATGCGTGACGACGGCACCCTCGACGACCAGTGCGGCCTCGGCGGTTCGGCTGACCGTTCGGACGATAGCTCCTCCACCGTTCGGTCAACCAGCCCCTGCGAGCCCTCCACTTCTCGGCTCCCCGGCCTCGGCTTCCTCCGTACCCGCCTCCGCGGGTTCGCTAACCCCCTCGCCCCCCGGCCAGGCCGGACCCGGCTGGCGGTGGCCACCGGCGCGGTCTGCTGCCTCGGTCTCGTCGGCGTCACCCAGGTCGGCGCCGGCGCGGTCGGTGGCACGAAGGCCCCCGCCCAGCCGGCGGAGGTCGCCGAGCGGGCGACCCCGGACGCGGCGTCCCGGGGCAGCGACCGGCAGACCCCGGCGCCGGTCGCGCAGACCGCCGACCCGGACGTCTCTCCGTCGGCCACGAAGAAGCCAGTGGCCAAGCCGAAGCCGAAGCCGAAGCCCAAGCGGATCGCCCCGGTGGCCGGCCTCGACGAGGACCAGATGGACAACGCCAAGGCGATCGTGCGCGCCGGCCGGGACATGGGCGTGCCCCGCCGCGGCCTGGTCATCGCGGTGGCCACCGCGATGCAGGAGAGCAACCTCTACAACTACGCCAGCGCGGTGCTGCCCGAGTCGCAGAACTACCCGCACCAGGCGATCGGCTGGGACCACGACTCGGTCGGGCTGTTCCAGCAGCGCCCCAGCAGCGGCTGGGGGGCGGTGGAGGACCTGATGCAGCCGGAGTACGCCACGAAGCAGTTCCTCGCCGCGCTGGAGCAGATCCCCGGCTGGCAGGACATGGCGCTCACCGATGCCGCCCAGGCCGTGCAGGTGTCCGCCTTCCCGTGGGCCTACGCCCAGCACGAGTGGCGGGCCGAGCGGGTCGTCGACGCGATCCTCGGCTGACCGGGGCGGGTGCCGCGGCGCACTGTGGACGCGTGCCGGACGGCGGTTCCGGGTACCAGGGTTTGCCGCACCCGGGTACACATGACGGGGGACCGCCGACAGGAGGACGACATGTCACTGGTGCAACGGATCAGCATGTTCCTGCGTTCACCGCGCGGCCAGCAGCTCGTCCAGCGGGGACGGCGTGAGTTGGCCAAGCCGGAGAACCAGCGCAAGCTCAAGCAGCTGGCCTCGCGGCTGTCCAGCCGCCGACGCTGACCCCGTACCGCCGCGAACCGACCCCCCGGGAGCCCTGGTGACCGACTCCGCACCCGTCGACGGCGAGCCCACCGTCCCCACCCCGCCCACCGCGCCGGCCGACGCCCCCGAGACCCCGCCGGCCACGCTCTGGGACCGGATGCGGGACGACCCGCAGTACGCCCCGGAGCACCTGGCCCTGGAGGCCGTCCGGCGACTCGGGCCGGAGGCGGCGCAGTGGGCCGCCCGGGAGCGCGCGGAGCGGCCCGACGTCTCCGGCGACGAACTCGCCGACCAGGCGGTCCGCAAGTTCGTCAACCACGCCCGGCTCTCCGGCGCGGTCTCCGGGGCGCCGGGCTGGCCGGCGCGGTGGTCGACGTGGGCGTGCTGGCCTGGACCCAGGCCCGGCTGGTGCTGCACGTCGCGGCGGCGCACGGCGTCGACCCGGTGCACCCCGACCGGGCCACCGACCTGCTGGTGCTGCAGCGGGTGCACAAGGTCGCCGAGAGCGCCCGGCTCGCCCTCGGGGTGGCCGCCGGGCGGGAACGGGCCGGCGCCCTCTTCGGCATGGCCGGGGAACGCCCGCTGGGCAGGGTGATGCTCCAGCTCGGCGTACGGCTGGCCCAGATGGCCGGGATGCGGGCGGCGAAGCGGGTCGTCGCCAAGGTCGTTCCCGGCGCGGCGATCATCCTCGGCACCTGGGCGAACTCGTCGGCCACCAAGGATCTCGCCGAGCGGGCCCGCGCCCTCTACCGCAACGGCCCGGACGGCCTGCCCCGGCAGCGCCGCCCCTGACCCGGCCACCGCCCCACGTTCCTCCGGACCGCCGGGCCGAGGTGTGCGGCGGGGTGCCGATCAGTCCGACCAGCCGGCGGCCGGCCAGCTCACCTCGGCGAGCCGGTCCTGGCCGGAGGCGTTCGGGTGGAACCAGTCCAGGCTGTTGACCAGGTCCAGGCCGAAGCGGAGCCGGTGCGCCGCGCCGCCGTCCCACCGGCAGCGGGACCCGTACGCCCGGCAGGCCGCGCGGAGCTGGGCGTTGTAGTCGTCGATCCGCTGCCGGAACCGGGTCCGCCGGGCCACCGCGGCGGGCGCCGTCGAGGTCGGGTCGGCCAGCAGCGCCGGGCAGATGCCGTACCCCCAGGCCCGTACCGCCCGGGGCTCGGTGTGCCCCACCTCCCAGAGCCGGTACAGGTCGGGGATGCTGACCACCAGCACCCGCGCCTTGGGCCGGCCCTTGCGCAGCACCCGCAGCCCCCGGTCGAGCTGGTCGCGGAAGGTGGCCACCGGGGTCATCGCGTCGATGCCGCCGTGGCAGGCGTCGTTGGCGCCGATCAGCACCGTGACGTAATCCGCCTGGTCGCGGACCGCCGCGCCGGCCTGCCCGGCCAATGCCGTGGCCCGGGCCCCGGGCGACGCCCGGTCGTACGCCCGCAGCGCGGGGTTGCGCTCGCGCAGCCGCCGGTAGTGGCTCTCCACCCGCAGGCCGTCCCCAGTGGACCAGGAGTTGCGTTCGCAGCTGACCAGCACCAGGCAGGAGGCGAAGCCGCTGGTGATCGAGTCGCCGAGCGCGGACATCACCCCCGGCGCGCCGGGGCGCGCGGAGCCCGACGGGCGCGGCGAGGCGTCGGCCCCGTCGCAGGCGATCGCCACCAGCGCCGCCAGGCAGGCGAGGGCGGCGACCCAGCGTCGAGGCATCACGTCCCCCGTCCGACGGCACAGAGCAACGGCACGGTGACCCTATGCGCGCCGCGCGACGGGGAGCGACTCCTGTCAACTTTCAGGCATTGACAACTGTCGTTAAAGTCTGCGTGCTAACGACCGCTGCGCCAGGGTGCCGGCTGGCCGTGCAGCCACCAGTGCAGGGCCCGGGTGATCCTCGGCAGCACCAGGTAGGGACCGGCGGGTCGAACCAGCCCTCGATGCCGGTCCGCCGCTCCACCCGGGTGTGCTCGACGATGCCCTGGGCCGAGCCGAGCCACCAGTTCCGCTGCGGAGACTCCCCCCACCGGCGCAGCGTCTCGTCGTCGGCGAAGCGGTACATCACGTGCCACTCGGCCGACCCCGGCGCCGCCCTCATCCTCCCCGGAGTCGTCCGCTTCGGCCCGGTCACGGCGCACCGGCGTAACGCAACCCACCGGGGGGGTCGAATCCACCGGATACCCGGCCCGTGGCCGGCAATCACCAGGGCCGCCCGTCTCGCCTGGGGCGGGTGGTCGCCGGCCCGGCGCGGGCCGCAGGTTAGCCGCCACGGGGGCCGGGTAGGTCGGAGAAATGACGCGATCGCAGCCCCGCCGCAGGGTCAACGCCGCCTACAGCGCGCTGAACCTGCGGCTCGTGCTCGCCAGCTTCGGGCTGGTGGCCATGACCGTCTTCGCGGTGGTGGCGTTCTGGGCCGGTGTGGCCTGGCTGGGCGTCGTCTGCGCGGTCCTCGCCGTCGTGGCCGCGGTCGACCTGATCGTCATCCAGCGCCGACGCGCGGCCCGCCACCGCGAGGAGCCGGGCGCGCGGCACTCACTGTTCGAGTGACAGGAGTACGACATGCCCATCGCCACCACCAACCCCGCCACCGGACAGGTGCTCAAGACGTACGACCCGATGTCTGCCGAGCAGCTCGACGCCGCCATCGGGCGGGCCGACCTCGCCTTCCGGGACCTGCACCGCACCACCGTCGCTCAGCGGGCGCAGTGGATGAACGCGGCGGCGGAACTGCTCGCCGCCGAGCGCGACGACACCGCCCGGCTGATGACCACCGAGATGGGCAAGACGTACGCGGCGGCGCAGGCCGAGGTGACCAAGTGCGCCACGGCCTGCCGCTTCTACGCCGCGAATGCCGAACGGATGCTCGCCGACGAGCCGGCCGACGCCGGCGCGGTGAAGGCGAAGCGGGCCGTCGTCCGCTACCAGCCGCTCGGCCCGGTGCTCGCGGTGATGCCGTGGAACTTCCCGCTCTGGCAGGTGATCCGGTTCGCCGCGCCGGCCCTGATGGCCGGCAACACCGGCCTGCTCAAGCACGCCTCGAACGTGCCGCAGACCGCCCTCTACCTAGAGGACGTCTTCCGCCGGGCCGGCTTCGGAGAGGGCGCGTTCACCACCCTGCTGGTCGGCTCGGACGCCGTCGACCGGATCCTCAGCGATCCCCGGGTCCGCGCCGCCACCCTCACCGGCAGCGAGGGCGCCGGCCGCTCGATCGCCCAGATCGCCGGCCGGGAGCTGAAGAAGACGGTGCTGGAACTCGGCGGCAGCGACCCGTTCGTGGTGATGCCCTCGGCCGACCTGGACCGGGCCGCCGAGGTCGCCACCACCGCCCGCTGCCAGAACAACGGCCAGTCCTGCATCGCCGCGAAGCGGTTCATCGTGCACACCGACGTCTTCGACGCCTTCGCCGAGAGGTTCGCCGCGAACATGGCGGCGCTGAAGGTCGGCGACCCGATGGACGGGGGCACCGACGTCGGTCCCCTCGCCAGCTCGCACGGCCGGGACGAGGTGGACGCCCAGGTTCAGGACGCGGTCCAGAACGGCGCCACCATCCTGTGTGGCGGCGAGAAGCCCGCCGGCGACGGCTGGTACTACCCGCCGACCGTGGTCACCGACCTGACCCCGCGGATGCGGATGTGGTCCGAGGAGGTCTTCGGCCCGGTCGCCGGCCTCTACCGGGTCTCCTCCTACGAAGAGGCCATCGAGGTGGCCAACGGCACCAAGTTCGGCCTCGGCTCCAACGCCTGGACCACCGACCCGGCCGAGCAGGAGCGCTTCGCCACCGACCTGGACGCCGGCAACATCTTCATCAACGGCATGACCACCTCCTTCCCGGAGCTGCCCTTCGGCGGCGTGAAGAACTCCGGATACGGCCGGGAACTGTCCGCCGTGGGCATGCGGGAGTTCTGCAACACCAAGACCGTCTGGGTGGGGGAGGGCGCCGCCTCGGCGGGCGCCGGCGCGCACGCCGAGTAGCCGCGATTGGCCGCACACCGCCATGGGTAGGAGGTGGCCCCATGACGGTGTTCGGCTTCCACGCGTCCCATGAGCAGATCCACCCGGCCCGGCTGCTGGAGGCGGTGGTCCACGCCGAGCGGGCCGGCTTCGACGCCGCCATGTCCTCGGACCACTTCTCGCCGTGGAGCGCCCGGCAGGGGCACTCCGGCTTCGCCTGGTCCTGGCTGGGCGCCGCCCTCCAGGCCACCAACCTGTCCTTCGGCGTGGTCAACGCGCCCGGGCAGCGGTACCACCCGGCGATCATCGCGCAGGCCATCGGCACCCTCGGCGCGATGTACCCGGGCCGGTTCTGGGCGGCGCTCGGCACCGGCGAGGCGAGCAACGAGCACATCACCGGGGACGGCTGGCCGCGCAAGGACGTCCGCGCCGCGCGGCTGCGCGAGTGCGTCGACGTGATCCGGGCACTCCTCGCCGGGGAGGAGGTCAGCCACGACGGGCTGATCCGGGTCGACCGGGCGAAGCTGTGGACCCGCCCGGAGCAGCCTCCGGCGCTGATCGGCGCGGCGGTCAGCGTGGCCACCGCGCGCTGGTGCGCCGAGTGGGCCGACGGCCTGATCACCGTCAACGCGCCCGTCCACCACCTCCGCCGGATGATCGACGCGTACCGGGACGCCGGCGGCCGGGGGCCGCTGCACCTCCAGGCGCACCTGAGCTGGGCGCCCGACCAGGCCGAGGCCGAGGCCGTCGCGTACGACCAGTGGCGCAGCAACGTCTTCGCCCCGCCGGTCTGCTGG
The DNA here is from genome assembly GCF_016802855.1 of Micromonospora sp. ATA51. Taxonomy (NCBI): domain Bacteria; kingdom Bacillati; phylum Actinomycetota; class Actinomycetes; order Micromonosporales; family Micromonosporaceae; genus Micromonospora; species Micromonospora sp. ATA51. Next base: position 35,178 of record NZ_JAEVHJ010000019.1, read on the forward strand.
GACCTGGAGCTGGCCGAGCACTTCGACGTCGTCTCCGCGGACGTGCCGCTGGAGAAGGTCACCTCGACCGTCAACGTCTCCGCCGACCTGGGCCGGCACGTCGGCTGGCTGGAGGAGTACCTGGCGCTCGGCTTCGACCAGATCGCCCTGCACCACGTCGGGCAGGAGCAGCGGGCGTTCATCGACGCCTTCGGCGCCGAGGTGCTGCCGAAACTCCGCACGGCCGCCTGATCACCGGGGCCCGCCGCGACCCCTAGGCTCGTACCCCATGGAAGCTCTGTTCGAGGTCGTGGTCTTCCTCGCGATCGCCACCTTCGGCGCGGCGCTGGCCCGCCGGTTGGGCCTGCTCGCGCCGATCCTGCTGGTCGTGCTCGGCCTCGCGCTGTCCTTCCTGCCGTTCTTTCCGCAGGTGCGGCTGGACCCGGAGCTGGTGCTGGTTGGCATCCTGCCGCCGCTGCTCTACGTGGCGGCCCTGGACACGTCGGTGCCGGCGTTCAAGCTCAACCTGCGGCCGATCCTGCTGCTCGCGGTGGGACTGGTGCTGTTCACCGCCTTCGTCGTCGGCACGTCGTGCACCTGCTCCTGCCCGACGTGCCGTACTCGATCTGCCTGGCCCTCGGCGCGGTGGTGGCGCCGCCCGACGCGGTGGCCGCCACCGCGGTGGCCCGGAAGGTCGGACTGCCCCGCCGGATCGTCACCATCCTGGAGGGGGAGAGCCTGGTCAACGACGCCACCGCGCTGGTGCTGCTCCGGGTCGCCATCGTCTCGGCCACCGTGACCGGCGGCGGGGTGGGCTTCGGTGACGTGGCCCGCGAGGTGCTGGTCGCCACCGGCGGCGGCATCCTGATCGGACTGCTCGGCGTCGTCGTCTTCGGCTACCTGCACAAGCGGACCACCGACGCGGTGCTGGACAACGCGCTGTCGCTGATCGTGCCGTTCGCGGTCGTCTTCGCCGCCGAGGAGATCCACGCCTCCGGGGTGGTCGCCGTGGTGGTGACCGGGCTGGGCATCGGCCACAAGCTGCCGCTGCTGATGTCGGCCGCCTCCCGGCTCCAGGTCGCCGCGTTCTGGCGGCTGATCCGGTTCCTGCTGGAAGGGCTGGTCTTCCTCCTGGTCGGCCTGCAACTGCGGGAGGTGGTCCGGGACCTCGACGAGCCCTTCGGCTTCCTGGCCGGGATCACCGTGGCGGTGCTGCTCGCCGTCTTCCTGACCCGGTTCGTCTGGCTCTTCCCGGCCACCTACCTGGCCCGGCTGATGCCCCGCGTCCGGCGCCGGGACCCGGTGCCGCCGGTGCAGGTCCCGATCGTCATCGGCTGGGCCGGGATGCGCGGCGTGGTCACCCTCGCCGCGGCGCTCGCCCTGCCGATCACCCTGGCCGAGGGGCGGCCGTACCCGCGGCAGCTCTTCATCTGGCTGGCGTTCGCGGTGATCGTGGTCACCCTGGTCGCCCAGGGCGCCACCCTGCCGGCCGTCGCCCGGCGGTTGAAGCTCCCGGCGGACGACCCGGTGCAGGACGCGCTCTCCGCCGCCGCCGTGCAACAGCAGGCCAGCCGCGCCGCCCGGGAACGCCTCGACGAACTGGCCGACGGGGCGCCGCCCGCCGTCGTCGAGCGGCTGCGCGGGCTGGTGCAGAGCCGCACCAACCTGGCCTGGGAACGGCTGGGGGGCACCGAGCGGGAAACCCCGTCCCAGGCGTACGGTCGGCTGCGGCAGGAGATGATCGACGCCGAGCGGGAGGTCTTCCGGGCCGCCCGCGACTCCGGGAAGATCCCCGAGGAGGTGCTGGTGCGCGCCTACCGGGACCTGGATCTGGAGGAATCGTTGCTGCGTCAGGAGAACGACGAGTGAGCCGCCGAGTCGAGCGGGAGGATGACCGATGAGCTGTCAGCATCTGGCCGAGCCAGGGGCGGCCGAACCGAAGAACACCGGCGAGTGCCCGGACTGCGTGGCCGTCGGCAACGCGGACTGGGTGCACCTGCGGGGCTGCCTGACCTGCGGGCACGTCGGCTGCTGCGACTCCTCGCCGCTCCAGCACGCGACGAAGCACTTCGAGTCCACCGGGCACCCGGTGATGCGTTCGATCGAGCCGGGGGAGGCGTGGCGCTGGTGCTTCGTCGACGAGGAGATCGGCTGACGGGCGTGCCCGTCGACGTCGAGGTGTGAGCGCTCAGTCGAGGCGGCGGGCGAGGACCTGACCGGGCCAGGGCTCCCGGCCCGGGCGCACGACCGTGAACGGCTCGGTGGCGGTGAAGCCGCAGCCCTCGTAGAAGCGCACCAGCGCCCGGTCGTCCCCGCCGTAGCAGTCCACCCGCAGCAGCCCCAGCCCGCGCGCCCGGGCCAGCTCCGCGGCGTGGTCCAGCAGCCGCGCCCCGACCCCCAGGCCGGCGTGCGCCCGGTCGGTGACCAGCAGGTTCACGTACAGCTCCGGCTCGGTGGCCGGGGGGACATAGTCGGTGGCCGCGCCCACCACCAGCGCGCCTACCGGGGTGTCGCCGAGCAGCGCCAGGTGCAGGCCACCGCCCGCCGCCCAGGCGTCGGCCTGGGCGATCCGGCGCGGGTCGGCCGACGCGGGCTCGGTGCCCCACTGGCCGGTCCGGCCGCGCGCCACCAGCCAGGCGGTGGCGCGGTCGAGCAGCCGCAGCACGGTGGCCGCGTCGTCGGGTCCGCCGGGTCGGATGGTGATGGTCTGCTGGTCCGTCATGCCCGCCATGCTGCTACATCGGCGCGGACCGTCGATCATCGGATGACCGGTACCGGCCGGCGCGATCGGCCGGGCCGGTCGCTCAGCCGGCACGACCGGAGGATGCCGGCGCCCGGTCCTCCGCCTCGGGTGCCGGGCGGGTGGCGAGCGCCCACCGGGCCAGCGCCGGGGTGGCCAGGCCGACGCCGGCGAAGAGCACGCCGACCGCCAGCCAGCCGGGCACCCCGCCGTCGAGGACCACCAGGGTCAGCAGGGCCGGGCCGACCGCCCGGGCCAAACCGGCCAGCAGCCCGTCCGCCCCCTGGTACGCGCCGACGCGTCCGGCGGGGCCAGGTCGTAGGCCAGCCCGGCCCCGGCGGTGCCGTGCCACAGGTCGCCGACCGTGTGGACGACGGTGGCGACCAGCAGGAGCGCGACCGCCGGGGCGGTGGGCTGGCCGGCGGTGGCGGCGTACAGCAGCATCGCCGCGGCCAGCACCAGGCCGCCCGGCGCAGCTGCCGGGCCGCCGGGACGACGCCGTTTGCGCCGCGGCTCAGCCGCACCGCCAGCAGCACGGTGAGCACGTGTTGGTCAGCAGCACCGCCGACACCACGGGCGGTGGCGCGCGGCCCGGGTCACCGCCCACAGCGGCACGACGAGGGTCAGCACCGTCAGGTGCAGCGCGAGCACCGCCGATGTCCCGCTCACCGCGAGGAACCGCCCGTCGCGCAGCGCCTGGCCGCGCCGCCGGCCGACGGCCGTCCGGGGGCGCGGGGCCGGCGGGTAGGCGGGCAGTCGCAGCAGCAGCGCCGCGGACACCAGGTAGGTGGTCGCGTTGCCGGCCACCAGCACCTGGTACGCCACGTGCGTGTCGGCGGCCAGCGCGAACCCGGCCAGGCCCGCCCCGACCGCGATGCCCAGGTTCGCCACCGCCCGCAGCGTGGCGAAGGCGTGCACCCGGCCGTCAGGACCACCCACGGCGGCGACCAGGGCGGCGCGGACCGCCAGATTGCCGGAGGCAGACAGCAGTTCGAGCACCGCGACGATCAGGAACGCCGGGAACGAGCCGACCAGCAGGTACGCCGCGGCGACGACGGCTTGGCAGAGCTGCAGGACCGCCCGGAGCGTACGCGGGTCGCGCCGGTCGGCGAGGCTGCCGAGCGGCACGCTGACGGTCAGCCCGACCAGCCCGGCGACGGTGAGCCCGGCGCCGACCGAGGCGGCGGAGAGCCCCACGTCACGGGTGAGGTAGAGCGCCGCGCCGGCCAGCCACAGTCCCGAGCCGACGGTGTTGGCGAGGGTGGCCAGGGAGAGGGTGCGCAGCGGCCCCGGCGGTGGGATGGGCGACATCGCCGCGGCCAGGCGCCCCGCGAGCCGGCTCGGAGACGACGGTCGAGCTGCGGCGTCCTCATCGACGGCCATGCCACCGACCCTAGGCAGGGCCGGGTGGACCGGCTGCCCCCGGCGACGCGACGCCGGTCACAGCAGACCGGTCACCGCCGCCCCGCGGGCTGCGGTACGCGGACGGAGGCCATGCCGGCCGCGGTGGCGGCCTGGAGGCCGAGGTACGGGATCGGGCTGGAAACACGCTGGCCGGGACGGTGCCGCTCTGCTTGGCTCGGCGACGTGGAGAGCACCAGGATCGCGCGGGCGGACGAGTTGACCGAGGTGCAGCGGCTCGAGGTGGCCTCCGGGGCGCCGTTCCGGGAGATCGGCATGGTCGACGTCGCCGACATGCCGCCGCTGCCGCTGGACGCGCTCGCCACCTGCCAGCGGGCCGGGGGACTCCGGGTGGCGGTGGACGCCGAGGACCGGCCGCTCGCCTTCGCCGTGCTCGACCTGGTGGACGGCTGCGCGCACGTCCAGCAGCTCAGCGTCGATCCCACGTACGCCCGGCGGGGAATCGGGCGGAGACTGCTCGACGACGTGGCCGGGTGGGCTATCGGCCAAGGCCTGCCGGCGTTGACGCTGACCACGTTCCGCAGCGTGCCGTGGAACGGGCCGTACTACGCCCGGTGCGGATTCCGGGAGTTGACCGGGGCGCAGGTCACGCCGGGGCTGGCCGAGCTGCTGGCGGCTGAAGCCGCGATCGGTCTGGACCCGGCCGAGCGGGTCGCCATGCGTCGCCCCGCCGGCTGACCGTCAGCATCGGCCGGGACTCAACCGGCCGGCGGCAGCTCCCACATCCGCGCCTCAAGCCGGGCGAGGGCGCGCGGGTCGGCGTCGGACGGGCGGACGAGGCGGTCCTCCCGCCAGCGCCGCAGCAGCCCGCCGTCCAGCGGATTCGGTACGGCCGGCTCAGTGGGCGCCGCCGAGGTTGAGCACGACCACCCCGGCGATCACCAGACCCGCCCCGATCACCTTGGTCACGCTGAGTGGCTCACCTAGGAAGGCCGCGCCGATGGCCATGATGGCCGCGGTGCCCAGGCCGGACCAGATCGCGTACGCCACGCCGACCGGGATCTCCTTGACCGCCAGGGCGAGCAGCCCGAACGCCGACAGGTACGCCACCGCCAGGCCGAGCGTCGGCCAGAACCGGGTGAAGCCGTCGGTCGCCTTCAGCAGGCTTGTGCCGATCACCTCGGCGGTGATCGCGGCCAGCAGGAACACGTACGCCACGGGTCTCCTCCCGGTACGCCGGTACGGGAAGGACCGTACCGGTGCGGGTGGAGCCGTTGTCCAGGAGCGGCGGGAAGCCCCGGGGATCCGCCGACGAACGCCTGCCGGGCGGCCGGAACGCGCTCAGCGCGCTGCCGGGGTGCATTCCCGCCGGCGGATTCTCGCCGCTGGATCGTGCCGGCCGAACGGGACCGACATGGTGGCTGGTGCGCTACGAAGCTGATGTCGTCGGTGAATCACGGCGACGGCCGGCCGCGGCCGGGCTGGCTCCGGGTGCCGCGTCGCTGAATCGTTTACGTCATCAGCTTCATAGCGTCTCCCCAGAAGGCCTTCGCGCGGCGCGCCCCGGTCCGGGCCGAGGGCGATCGATGACGGTTCATCGACCGCCAGCGTCTCGCCGCTGGCAATCGATCGACCCCGATGACCTGACGCGGGTCCGCGGCGCGACGGACAGTGAGATTCACCGCGCCACGCGGGCCTCGTCCTGATCTCCTAGAGACAACTGAGCCCTTCGCCTGGCAGGCTGCCTCCCATGACCCTGAAGCTTCGTTCCGTGGGGGCGAGCGACCGTGGGCTGATCCGCAGCGGGAACCAGGACGCGCTCCACGCCGGCAGCTGGCTCGTCGCCGTCGCCGACGGCATGGGAGGCATGGCGGCCGGTGACCTGGCCAGCCGGATCGCGATCGACGCGGTCGGGCCGCTGGATGTGGAGACCCCCGAGGACGCGCTGGTCGCCGCCCTGCAGAGCGGGCTCGAGCTGGCTACGGCGCGGATCCGTCAGGCGGTCGCGGAGGATCCGGAACGCCAGGGCATGGGCACCACACTGACCGCCCTGCTCTTCGCCCGGACCGGGAGCTGCCTGGCCCTGGCCCACGTCGGCGACTCCCGGGCCTACCTGTTCCGCGAAGGGGTGCTCAAGCAGGTCACCCGCGACGACACCTTCGTGCAGATGCTCGTCGACCAGGGTGTGATCACCGCCGAGCAGGCCAGCAGCCACCCGCGCCGGGCGGTGGTCACCCAGGCCCTGCAGGGCGACGAGGTCTCCCCGACGTACGCGACGATGGTGCCGTGGGCCGGCGACCGCTGGCTGCTGTGCAGCGACGGCCTCTCCAACGTGGTCCGCCCGGACACCCTCGCCGAGGTGCTGGCCGGCCAGCCCGACCGGGAGGCGTGCGCCCGCCAGCTGATCGACCTGGCCCTGCGGGCCGGCGGCCCGGACAACGTCACCGTGGTCATCGCCGACATCGTCGACGAGTAGTGCCTCAGCGTCGCCGGGGCGCGGCGCGCCGGGTGGGCTCGGCGGTGGTCGGATCCTCCGGCCACGGGTGCCGCGGGTAGCGCCCCCGCAGCTCCGCCCGGACCTGGGGGTAGCCGGACCGCCAGAAGGACGGCAGGTCGGCGGTGACCGCGACCGGCCGGCCGGCGGGGGAGAGCAGGTGCAGCAGCACCGGCACCCGGCCGTCGGCGAGCCGGGGCGCCTCCCGCCAGCCGAATGTCTCCTGGAGTTTCACCGCGAGCACCGGCGCGGCCGGGTCGGCGTAGTCCACCCGGACCCGGGAGCCGCTCGGCACAGCCAGCCGCTCCGGGGCCAGCTCGTCGAGCCGGGCGGCCTGCCGCCAGTCCAGCAGCCGGCGTAGCGCCGACGCGACGTCGATCCGGGCGAGGTCGGCCCGACGGCGGGCCCGGGCCAGCTCCGGACCGAGCCAGCGCGGGGCGTCGGCCAGCAACGCGGCGTCGCTCATGTCCGGCCAGTCGTCGCCGAGGGCCTGCCGGCAGAACGCCAGCCGCGCGCGCAGCGCGTCGCCGCCGGGGTCCAGGTCAGCAGCCCCAGCCCGCCCTGGCGCAGGCCGGTCAGCACCGCCGCGGCGACCAGCTCCG
>NZ_JAEVHJ010000020.1:0-41562 GCF_016802855.1 Micromonospora sp. ATA51
GCCGGGCCGGATCGTCCGGGCGCCGGCCGCCACCGCCCCACGCAGCGCCGGGCCGAGCACCGGGCCGGCGGACAGCAGCAGCGCGGCCATGTTCGCCCACACCCAGTAGCCGTACGGGCGGTCGGCCGCCCAGCCCTGGTAGTAGCGCTCCACCACCAGTCGGTAGCCGTCCCACCAGCGGAAGCCGCCCGCGGTGAACCCGACCGCCACCGCGGCGACGCCGGCCGTCCCGGCGAGCAGCGCGGCGACCCGGCCCGCCGGCCGCAGCGCCAGCACCGCCAGCGCCAGCACCCCGACCAGGACGAAGCCGTACGACAGGTACAGCGCGAGGCCCAGCAGCAGCCCACCGGCGGCGGGCGCCACCCGCCCACGTACCGCGAGCAGGGCCAGGCCCGCCGCGACGACACCGGTGAAGAGCCCGTCGGCGGAGGCGCCCACCCAGACCGCCCCGGGCAGCAGCACCAGGAACGGCAGGACGGCGCGGGCGGCGTCGGCCGCGCCGAGCGCCCGCAACGCCACCGGTACGGAGATCGTGACGCTCGCCCCGACCAGGACGCACACCAGCGCGGCGGCCACCCCACCGCCCAGCCCGACCCGGTCCAACCCCACGAAGAACAGCAGCGCCCCCGGCGGGTGACCCGCCGTGTGGGTCGACCACGAGTCCGGCCCGAAGTCGAGGATCCGATCGGAGAAGCCGGCCAGCGCCGCCGCGACGTCGGTGACCCGGGGCACCTCGTGCAGGTACTCCGCCTGCGGGGTGAGCCGCTCGGCGAATCCGGCCGACCAGCCGTCGACCAGGGCCAGCGCCAGCGTCCACGCCACGGACGTCAGGTAGGCCGCGCCGAGCAGGGCGGTCCAGCCGGAGTCGCGGGCCCAGCGGGCACCGACGCCGATCACCCCGACCGCGACCACGATCGCGACCGGGGTGCCCCAGCCCAGGTGCGGGCGCCAGGTCGCGTAGAGCGGCGCGGCGTCGGCGTACAGGCCGACCCCGCGGGCGTTGAGGACCGCGCCGACCACCGCGGCGAGGGCGACCAGCGCCGCCTCGACGCCCAGCACGAGCAGGTCGGCTCGGGACCGGCGGACCGGTGCCCGGGCGGCGGCCGAGGGCAGGGTGGTCGCTCTCATGTCGACCGGACGGTACGGACCGTGCCGCGCCAGCGGCGGCGGAACGGCGCAACGTCACCATTCCGTGGGAAGGGGTGCGGGGGTAACGGCTGATCCGTCTCCCGCCGGGCGGATCGCCGCCTAGCGTCGGCGGTATGCCGACGCAGATCGACGTGGTGTTGCCGTGCCTGGACGAGGCGACCGCGCTGCCCGGGGTGCTCGCGGCGGTGCCGCCCGGATACCGGGCGATCGTGGTGGACAACGGCTCCCGGGACGGCTCGCCCGAGGTCGCCGCCCGGCACGGCGCCCTCGTGGTGCACGAGCCGCGGCGGGGCTACGGCGCGGCCGTCCACGCCGGGCTCGAGGCCGCCGACGCCGAGCTGGTCGCGGTGCTCGACGCCGACGGCTCGTTCGACCCGACCGAGCTGCCCGCCCTGGTCGCCCCGGTGGCCGGGGGAGCCGCCGACCTGACCGTGGGGCGGCGTCGACCCGTCCGGGCCGGGGTCTGGCCGTGGCACGCCCGCGTCGGCACCGCCCTCGTCGCGGCGCTGCTGCGGCACCGGGGCGTGCCGCTGCGCGACCTCAGCCCGATCCGGGTCGCCCGCCGCGACGCCCTGCTCGCCCTGGGCGTCGCCGACCGGGCCTTCGGCTACCCGCTCGAACTGCTGATCCGCGCCGCCGCCGCCGGCTGGCGGATCCGCGAGCTCGACGTCCGCTACGCCCCCCGGGCCGCCGGCACCCGGTCCAAGGTCTCCGGTTCCGTGCGCGGCACCCTGCGCGCCACCCGCGACTTCGCCGGCGTCCTGCGCAGCGTCCGATGACCGTCCTGCTCGTGATGGCCAAGGCGCCGGTGGCGGGGACCGTGAAGACCCGGCTGTGCCCGCCGGCCACCCCGGTCCGGGCCGCCCGGATCGCCGCCGCGGCGCTGCGGGACACCCTCGACGCGGTCCGCGCCACGCCGGGGGTGACGCCCGTGCTGGCCCTGCGGGGAATTCTCGCCGACGCGGAGGACGCTGCCGCGCTGACCGCGGCCCTCACCGGCTGGACCGTCCTGGCGCAGCGCGGCGACGGGCTCGGCGACCGGCTGGCCAACGCCCACGCCGACGTCGCGGCGGCCTGGCCGGGCCGCCCGATCGTGCAGATCGGCATGGACACCCCACAGGTGACCCCGGCGCGGCTGGGTTTCACGGTCCGGCGGCTGCTCGCGGTCGACGCCGTGCTCGGCCGAGCCTTCGACGGCGGCTGGTGGGCCCTCGGGCTGCGGGACGCCCGGCACGCCGCGGCGCTGCGCGAGGTGCCGATGTCCACCGCCCAGACCGGACGGCGCACCCTGGCGGCGCTCGGGGACCGCGGACTGCGCACCGCCCCGGCACCGGTATTGCGCGACGTCGACGAGTGGCCCGACGCGCTGGCCGTCGCCGCCGAGGTGCCCGACAGCCGGTTCGCCCGGGCGGTGCGCCGCTGCACCGCGCCCTGCTGCGCGGCGGCCGGCCATGACCCTCGGCACCCGCCCCGCCGGCAACCCGCCAGCATCCGGGGCGGGCGACGTGGAGATTCGGGAGGACGGCTTCGCCGCCGCGCTCGACCACCGGCCCGGTCGGCACTGGCTGCTGCACAGCGACGGCCGGCGCAGTCCGCTGCCGGTGGGGCGCTGGCACGGCCCGCCCGAGCCGGCGAGCCGAGCGGTCGTCGCCCGGTGCGCCGGCCCCACCCTCGACGTCGGGTGCGGCCCCGGCCGGCTCACCCTCGCCCTCACCCGGGCGGGTCACACCGCCGTCGGCGTCGACGTCTCCGCCCAGGCCGTACGCCTCACCCGCCGCCGCGGGGCGGTCGCCGTCCACCGGGACGTCTTCGCTCCGCTGCCCGGCGAGGGACGGTGGGCGCACGTCCTGCTGATGGACGGCAACATCGGGATCGGCGGCGACCCGGTCGCCCTGCTCGGCCGGTGCCGTGAGCTGGTTCGTCCGGGGGGCACCGTCATCGTGGAGCTGGAGCCGCCCGGGCTCGGCCTCTGGCGCGGGCGGAGCAGCCTGGCCAGCCTCTCCGCGGACGGGGAAATGCGGCGGGGTGGGGCGTTCAACTGGGCCCGGCTGGACGCGGTCGCGGTGCACGAGGTGGCCGCCGTCGCGGGAATGGTGGTGCCGGAGGTTTTCCGGGCCGGTCGGCGCTGGTTCGGAGAACTCGCCGTTCCCGTCCGGCCCGGGGCGCCGTCGGGTCGTGCCGGCAGGTAGCGGCAGACGAACAGGTGGGCGCAGGCCAGCTCTCGGCGGGACGCGAAGACCAACTCAGTCCGGTCCGCCGTGGCCGCCCGGCCGTTCACCCACTACCGGGAGAAGAACATCTCCTCCGGCGCCAGCGACCACGTCACCAAGCCGGTCGACGCGGACGACCTGCTGCGCTGCATCCACCGGTGGCTCACCAGCTGAAGCGAGTGGTCAGGGTTTGCGGGCCACCGCCGCGAACATCGAGGCCTGTGCCGCGGGGGTGCGCTGCTCCGGCGGGTCGTCCGGTCGCCACTCGGTGAGCGGGCTGATGCCCGGCGGGATGAGTTCGAGCCCGTCGAAGAAGGACGTGAACTGGTCCCGGGTCCGGAACGCCATGTCGATCATGCTGGTGGCGGCGGACGGCGCGGCGGTGGCCGCGATGTGCCGGGGCACCAGGTCCGTGGTGGCGTGCGAGATCAACAGGTAGCTGCCGGAGGGGAGGGCCTCGACCAGCCGGCGGGTCACCCCGTACGGGTCGTCTCCGTCGGGGAGGAAGTGCAGGATGGCGACCAGCATCAGCGCGACGGGACGGGTGAGGTCGAGGGTCGCCCGGAGATCGGGATGCCCCAGGATCCGGTCGGGGTCGCGCAGGTCGGCGTCGACGTACGCGGTGGCGCCCTCCGGCGCGCTGGTCAGCAGGGCGCGGGCGTGCGCCAGCACGATAGGGTCGTTGTCGACGTAGACGACCCGCGACTCCGGCGCGACGCCCTGGGCGACCTCGTGCATGTTCGGGCTGGTCGGAATGCCGGTCCCGATGTCGAGGAACTGCCGGATGCCGGCCTGCTCGGTGAGGTGGCGGGTGGCCCGCTGCATGAACCGCCGGTTCTCGATCACGGTGGTGCGGATCGCCGGGTAGGCGGCGGCCACCGCGTCACCCGACTCCCGGTCCGCCGCGAAGTTGTCCTTGCCGCCGAGCCAGTAGTCATAGCGGCGGGCGGCGTGCGGCACCGTCGGGTCGATCCGCGCCGAGGGCGGGACGTCGTCCGCCGGCGGTCGCCCGCCCGATCCGAGCGACTGCGACGTGGTGTCGGCCACCGCGACCTCCAAGGGCTGTGGGAACGGCACGGCGATCGTACCGACCCGACGGCCGTCCGGACGGCCCCTGCGCATCGATGGCGACGGATATCGGCCGGCGACCGGTACGCGGCGCGGCGCGGCGCGGACCGACTCCCGTCGGGCCGCTCCGTCGTGAACGGCACGGCCGCGGGCGTTGCTTCCTAGAATCGCTGCATGCCGCGGATCGTGCAGTTGCTGGCCTCGCCCGTGCACCGCTACGTGGGCCGACCCGCCGACGGTGCGGCGCCGGCGCCACCCGATGAACTGGTGGCGGAGATCCACGTCCGCGCCGGCCTGGGCATCGTCGGCGACCGGTACTTCGGCAAGCCGGCGCACCGCGAGGCGAGCGTGACCGTGATCGCCCAGGAGTCGCTGCCGCCGGGCGTCGACCTGGTGCAGGTCCGGCGCAACATCCTCACCGCCGGCATCGCCGTCGACAAGCTGGTCGGGTCCGTGCTGGTCCTGGACTCCGGCCAGGGCCCGGTCAGCCTCCGCGTCCGCCGGCCGGCGAACCCGTGCGCCTGGATGGATGCCGCGATCGGTCCGGGCGCCTGGCGGGCGTTGCGTGGCCGGGGCGGCATCCGCTGCGCCCCGCTGAACGACGGCATGCTGCGCGTCGGCCCGGTCGAGTTCAGCATCAGTGGGTAGCTGGGCGGAACCGGCATCCGCACGTGCCGTGAGCTGCGGATGGTTGCCTTTTGGCAAGAGTCGCGAAGTTTGCAGGGATGTGTAGCCTCCTACCGTGACCGAGGAGCCCGTGGCACCCCACCTGAGCCACCCGGCTCCCGGTCCTGCCCTTTGCGTGGCGCTGATGTCGCAGGACTTCAGCGCCGCCACCGTCACCACCTTGCGCCACCGGCTGGCGGCGGCGGTGGCCGCTGCGGGGCTGACCGGGGACGCCGGCTACGACTTCGTCCTCGCGGTGCACGAGCTGGTCACCAACGCCGTACGCCACGGCGGCGGCCACGGCCACCTCGACCTGCGCCGCCAGGACGACGTGCTGATCTGCGAGGTCAGCGACCGGGGCGCCGCTGCGGGAAGCCTGCCCGTGCGGTTGCCCGCCGTCGACGTCGCCGGCGGCCGCGGGCTCTGGCTGGCGCACCAGCTCGCCGAGGGGCTCATCCTCACCCGGGGGCTGCCCGGCCTCACCGCCACCGTCACCGCCTGCCTGTCCCGGGCCGAGGCCCCGGACGGCACGCCCGCCATCGCACGACTCAGGCAGAGCCCGACAGGACCGTGGAGGAGGACGAGCAATGACGGATCAGCTGAGCTGGCAGCACCGGATCCGCACGGAACCGGACGGCATCGTCGTCGTGCTCGACGGGGAGATCGACGTCAACGGGGCCGCCGCGCTGCTGAGCCTCCTCGACGCCACGATCGACTCCGCCCAGCAGGTGCTGGTCGACCTGCACGCCGTGCAGTTCATCGACTCCACCGTGATCAGCGTGCTGATCACCGCCCGGCACATCGCCACGGGCGCGGGAAAGCGCTTCGGCGTCGTCAATCCCACCGGGAACGTCGCACGGACCCTGCGCGTCACCGGCGTCCTCGACGCTCTCTCGCCGTCCCGAGCCTGACCTCCGCAGCCCCGACCCGGCCGCCTTCGCTGGGATCGGGCGGCAGTACCCGGTCGCCAACGGCCGGCGATCGTCGATGAAAGGGGAGTGGTCAGGACCAGCCGCTCCTCGATCCCGCCGCCACCCGGATCTCCGCCGGCTGCGGGGCCCGTCCGGCGATCGACGGATCCGCGGCGGGCGCGCCTTCGCTCCGGGTACGGGATTGGGCCCGACAGCGGTGGGAAAGGCCGCCTTCCACCACGGTCCCCAAGGACGAGGATCGTCCACCTCCTCAGGAGGAGACATGACCGACCGCGACGACGACTACCAGCAGGCCCTGGACACCGCGGAGCGGCTGCTCGGCGCGCCGCTGGTGCTCCCGCTCGGCACCGGCGAACCGGCCGCCGGGGCGGACTTCCGGCGGCTGGCCAGCATGCACACCTTCGGTGACTCCTGGTCCCGTCCCGGGCTGGACACCCGCACCCGGAGCCTGATCTCCGTCGGCATCGCGGCGACGCTGCGCACCCACGAGCCGCTGCGGGGGCAGTTGCGCATCGCGCTGACAGCGGGCGTCAGCAAGGAGGAGATCGTTGAGTTGTTCATCCACCTGGCCGCGTACGCGGGCGCGGCCCGGGCGTTCGACAGCTACCAGACCGCGGTCGCGGTCTTCGGGGAGGCCGCCTGAGCGAGGCTGTGCCGCCGGTGCCGGTTGCCGCCGAGTCCTCCGCCGTGGTGGGTCAGCCGGGTGACGTCCTCCCGGCCCTGCGCAGCCCGAGCAGGGCGACCACGGCGAGGAGGATGACGGCGACGGAGTATTCGTTGGCGGTCCGGGGCAGGCCGCCGGCGTAGACCACGAGGAAGCCGGCGATGACGGTGGGCAGGCCGAAGCCGACGTAGCAGACGATGTAGAGCAGGGAGAGCACGCTGGCGCGTTCGTGCGCCTCCACGAGCGGCATGACCGTCTTGAGGCTGCCCTGGAAACCCCCACCGAAGCCGACGCCGCCGAGCGCGAGGCCGACGAAGAAGCCGGCGATGGAGTCGGCGGTGACCGACACCACTGTGATGATCATGCCCAGGATGAGTGCGGTGATTGCGGTGTGCATCACAGTGCGCGCGGCAGCGTTGCGCAGCAGGAGAATGGTGCTGACCCCGAAGAGGGAGAAGACGAAGACGACCAGACCGCCGACCACGATCGAGGTGGCCATGAGGGCGCGCACGAGTGCTGGGCCGAGCGCGACGAAGAAGCCGGCCAGCGCCCAGATGGCGAAGACCACCGGGACGACGGCCAGTAGTGGCGCGCGCACGGCGGGGGGCAGCTTGATCTCCGGCCGCAGACTCTGCAGTGCTCCCTTCATCGGCGTGACCGTCTCCGGCATCAGTACGACCCCGAGGCCCTGGATCAGCAGGACGACGAGCAGGACGACGTACACCAGTCGGGTCGGCGCGGGCAGGAACTGGATGAGCAGCGCCGAGAGCAGGGCACCGGTGCCGGTTCCGATACCGGGGGCGATCGAGTTGGCGAGCGTGCCGCGGGCGCGGTTGATGTCGAGCATGGCGGCACCGACGGCGCCGGTGGCGGCGCCGGCCGAGAGTCCCTGCACGACGCGGGCGGCCAGCAGCGTGGGTACGCCGTTGGCGAAGATGAAGATGACCAGCGCGATGATCTGGATCGCGATCGCAACCAGCAGGACCGGCCGCCGCCCGACATGGTCGGACAGCTTGCCGAACGTCAGCAGAGACGCCAGCACGGCGACGGCGTAGACGGCGAACACCACCGTGGTGGTGATCGGCGAGAAGTGCCAGCGCGCCTGGTAGATCCCGTAGAGGGGGGTCGGGGCTGTCGACGCGGCCACGAAGGACACGAGGATCGAGGCGAGCAGAAGCAGGGACACTTTCGGCGAGATCCGCCCCTGCCCGGTGATACTCATCAGACGTGCTCCCCAGTTGAGCTGCAAGCGGCGGCCCGGCGCGGTCGACCTGGACGCCCTCCTTCTGACCGGCCGCAGCGGAGTACCCAATCCGCCCCCTTACACACGACCTGCGCTGGCCCCGCCCCGCCGGCCGTCGGCGTCCGGCGGCCGCGCTCAGGAGCGGCCGGACGGTGACGGATCCCCGCAGGCAGTCCCGGAAATCGAGAGCCGTACAGTCTCGCCGTGATTGAGATCGACAGCGAAGTCGGCCTGTCCCATCCCGCTGACCGGGTCTGGCGCGCGTTGACGGAGCCGGAGTTGATCGCCCGGTGGTTCACCGAGGTGGAGCCGGTGGCCGGTGGACACCTGCTGCTGTACACGGCCGGGCTGCCCGGCTTCGACGCCGCCGTCGACGCCGAGGTGACCGAGCGGCGGGAGCCGGAACTGCTGGAGTTGCGGTGCGACGAGGCGGGCCGTCGCACCCGGCTGACCTTCACCATCACCCCCACCGCGGAGGGCTGCCGACTGTCGGTGCGGGAGGCCCTGGAGCACGGCACGTGGCCGGCCGAGCAGCGGGCCCGCCGCGAGGAGTGCTACCAGCAGGCCCTGACGGGGCGGTTGCCGGCCATCCTCGACTGGTTGGCCTTCCAGCAGGTCGACCTGCGACGCGACGAGCTGGGGGACACCGCCCGGCTGCCGGTCACCGCGGCGATCGACGACGCACCGGCGCGCCGTGGTCGCCGGCTGGTGCTGATCGCGGTGCTGGCCGCCGCCGTCCTGGCCGTCGGGCTGACGGTGTGGGCGGTGCTACCGAGGGAGCCGCAGCCGGTGGCCGGATCGGACCCGACGCCGCTGCCGGAGCCGACCGTCGCGACCGGCGCGACGCACCCGCCCCGGGGCGCCGTCTCCGCCCGCCCCCGGCCGACCACCACCACCGCCTCCGCCCGCCCGACCCGGTCCGTGGCGAAGCCGTCGCGTACCCCCACCGCGCTGCCGCCACCGGCCCCCGGCGTGACCGCCCGCTACACCACCGTTTCCACGCGGATCTTCGGCTACACCGGCGAGGTGGTGGTCGACAACCGGGGTGACGTACCGGTGGCGGACTGGACCGTGGTCGTCACGCTGTCGAAGGGGGGCACGGTCGCCGGCGCCCGCGGGGCGGACTGGCGGCAGGACGGGCAGACCGTCACCTTCACCGGGCCGCCCGTACCGGCCGGAGGATCGCAGACGTTCACCTTCGACGTCCGCGATCCCGATCCGCGCGCCAAGCGCCCGAGGGCTGCACGGTGGGCGACGAACCCTGCGCCGGTGCCACCGCGACGCCATAGCTTGGCGCGGCCTGCCGGCGGGCGGGGCCGTCCGGGTCGGGGTCAAGCCTCCGCGGCCTGCGACCGGACGGCCCGTCCGATGTCGAGCAGGTGGTGTTCGCCCTCGTGGACGGTCTGCCGACCGAGCCAGAGCAGCGTCCGGACCTGCGGCTGCGGCCAGCAGTACACGCCGGTCCGGGCCAGCTCCGCCTGACCCAGCCCGGCGAACCGGGCCGCCAGGTCGTCGCCGGCCGCGGCCACCTCGGCGAGCACGACCATCGGGTCCTGCTCGTTTTACGCGTCGGTGACGGCGCGCTCGTCGCGACCCATCGGCGCGAACTCCGGTTCCTCCACCACCAGGGCCAGCGCGAGCCGCTCACCCTGGACCCGGAGCACGTCCCGTACGTGGCAGGCGTACTCCAGCGGCGACCAAACCCCCTCCGCCGGCCTGCGGCGCACGTCCCGCACCTCGTCCAGCGCGGCGGTGTACCGCGCGCCCAGCCCGCGCAGGTGCCGGGGCAGCTCCCGCGCGGACACGCTCGCGAAGACGAATGCGCATTCGTCGCAACGATCCACGGGATCAGAGTAGCGCCGCCGCCAACCGCCGACGGAGTCGGCGAATCGCAACTGGGCCACGCCGGACACAAGCTCAAGAGCATCGATGCGCTTGGCTTCGTCGGAGGGTGGCGATCACCGCCCGTTGCCGCCCGCGCCAGGTATGAGCCCTGGCCCGCCGGGTACGCGATGCGCCGACGACACCAGGGAAGGATGACTTGCCATGAAGGTCAGAAGCTCCCTTCGCGGGCTGAAGCGGAAAGTGGGCTCGATCGTGGTACGCCGGCGGGGCAAAGTTTTCGTGATCAACAAGGCCGATCCGCGCCAGAAGGCCCGGCAGGGCTGACGGGTCGGCGGCGAGCCGTCAGGGCGTCGCGGCGGGGACCGCTGAGTCTGGCCTGGGGGACGGGCGGCGGTGGTATGAAGGCGGGGGGAGGCGCCGGGGGGAGCCGCGATGTCGAGCAGGCGGGCCACGCTGCTGCGACGCCAGAACGAGCCGTTGCAGGCGTCGTTCCTGGAACTGTTCTTCGACCTGGCCTTCGGTTTCGCGCTGCGGCAGCTGTCGTTTGTCCTGCTCGCCGAGTTGAGCCTCGCCGGGGCGGCGCGTACCGCCCTGCTCCTGCTGCCCCTCTGGTGGGTCTGGGCGGTGACGGCCTGGTTCAGCGACTGGTTCGACCGCACCAACCGCTGGGTGCGGGCCCTGCTGGTCGGCGTGACGCTCGGGGTGCTCCTGATGAGCGTCGCCGTCCCGGACGCGACCGGGGGTCGGGCCTGGCTCTTCGCCGGGGCGTACGTCGCGATCCACGTCGGCCGCAGCGTGGTCACCGCGGTGGCGCTCCGGGGGCATCCGCTGCGCCTCCGTACGCTGCGGATCCTGGCCTGGTTCGCAGCGACCGGCCTCCTCTGGCTGGTCGGGGCGGCCTGGCCCGCGGTGCGGGTGCCGGCGTGGGTGGCGGCCGTGGCGCTGGACTATGCAGTGCCACGGCTGGGCTGGCCGATCCCGAGGCTGGGCCGCGCCCAGCCGGGTGAGCTGCGGCTGCGGGGCGAACACCTCAAAGAGCGGTACCAGCAGGTCTTCATCATCGCGCTCGGCGAGCTGATCGTCACGGCGGGGGTGGCCTACGCGGCGACCGGCCTGGCGGTGGCGCACTCCACCGCGTTCCTACTGGTCTTCGCCGCCACGGTGCTCATCGGCCTGCTGTACGTCACGCCGGCCGGGGGGCAGTTGGGCGCCGCCATCGACGAACGGGACCCCGCCCGGTTCGGCACGGTCCCGAGCTACCTGCACCTGGTCATGATCGCCGGCGTGGTCGCCCTCTCGGGGGCCGCCGAACTCGTGATCACCCATCCCACCGAACGGGGATCGGGCGGGGCGGTCTTCCTCACCGTCGCCGGGCCGGGGCTCTTCCTCGCCGGGCGGGTCGCCCTGTCCGCCGTCATCGACCGGCGGTTGTCCTGGCCCCGGCTGCTCGGCCTGCCCGCCCTGCTGCTCATCGCGCTCGCCGGGCACGCGCTGCCGCTGCTCGGCATCGCCGCGGCGACGGTTGCCGTCCTCCTCGTCGTGGCGGTTTCGGGCCGCTGGCTCGCGCGTGCCGTGCCGGAGCCGCGGACCGGGCGATGAACGGGTCCCGCCCGCAGACGCCGGCGGCCGGATGCCAGCGGGCCGGCCGGGAGGCCCTCCCGACCTCGGTGACCGGACCGGTGCGGAACAGGCCGCACCGGTCCCGGTCGCCGGCCGGCAGCGCGCGTCGACTGCCCCCGGGTCCCCGTGGCCGGGTGGTCCACGAGTCGCCGGCCGGCCGACCGCGGTCCCGGCGTACGCTGCTCGGGTGGACCACGAAGATCGCATCGCGCTGTTCCTCGACTACGAGAACCTGGCGTTGGGCGCGCGCGACCATCGCGGCGGGATGGCCTTCGACTTCCGGCCGGTCGCCGACGCCCTGGCCGAGCGGGGCCGGGTGGTGGTGCGTCGGGCGTACGCGGACTGGTCGTACTTCGACGAGGACCGCCGGATGCTCACCCGGTCGCACGTGGAACTGATCGAGATACCCCAGCGCATGGGCGCCTCACGGAAGAACGCCGCCGACATCAAGATGGCCGTGGACGCGGTGGAGCTGGCCTTCGAGCGCGAGTACATCTCGACGTTCGTGATCTGCACCGGCGACAGCGACTTCACCCCGCTGGTGCACAAGCTCCGCGAGCTCAACAAGCGGGTCATCGGGGTCGGCGTGGAGAATTCCACCTCGGCGCTGCTCCCGCCGGCGTGCGACGAGTTCCTCTTCTACGACCGGCTGGAGGGCGTCGAGATCCCGGAGACCCGGGCTCGGCGCGGTCGTCCGGCCCGGCCCAGCCCGGAGCCGCAGCCGGTGGAGCGGGAGCCCGAGCCGCAGCCGGTGGAGGAGGAGGCCCCGCGCGACGTCGACACGCTCGCGGTCCTGGTGGCCCAGACGGTGGCGGGTCTGCAGGGCAGCTCCGGCGGCGCGGTGACGGCCTCGACGTTGAAGCGCACCCTGCTGCGCAAGGATCCGACCTTCAGCGAGTCCGACTACGGGTTCCGCACGTTCGGGGAGCTGCTCCGGTACCTGGCCGGGCAGGACGTGGTCGAGCTGGCGGAGGGCCCGGCAAAGGGCGATCCGGAGGTGTCGCTGCCCGAGCATGGTGACCGGGAGGTGGCGTTCGGGCTGCTGCGTACGGTGGTCCAGGAGCTGGCCGGCGGCGACGGCACGGTGGCGTTGTCCGGGCTGAAGAACCAGCTCCGCCGGGCGCGGCCCGACTTCAGCGAGAAGAAGCTCGGCTATCGCAGCTTCCTGCAGTTCTGCAAGGCCGCCGCCACCAGCGGGCTGGTCGACCTGCGGTGGAGTCCGGAGGCCGACGACTACCTGCTGACCGTGCCGGCGGCGTGACCGCACCGCCCGGCCCGGAACCGACACACCACGACACGGGTGCGCCCCGGCGGTAGCCCCCGGGGCGACTGGCGGTCTTCGACAAGGCCGGCCGACGCCCGGACGGAGGGCTGTCGACTGCTCCCGGTTGAGTAGTTGTTGGTTTGTGTTGGTGACCGTGGAGGAGTGGCTTGGGGTGTGGGTGGTGCGTCGTGAGGGGGATCCGGTGGTCGGCGGCGCGCTGTGGTGGGGGGCGGGATCGTGGTGGTTGCGGGTGAGTGTCTTACCGGGCGGTTATCGTGCTGCGCGTGGCGGGCCGGGAGCGGTTGAGTGTGGTGCAGGCGTACCGGTTCGCGTTGGACCTGACACCCCGCCAGGAGCGAGCGGTGCTCGCGCATGCGGGGGCGGCGCGGGTGGCGCACAACTGGGCGCTGGCCCGGGTCAAGGCGGTGATGGATCAGCGGGCCGCCGAACGCACCTACGGCATCGACGAGGTGGACCTGACCCCGACGCAGGGCTGGTCTCTGCCAGCGCTGCGTAGAGCGTGGAATCAGGCGAAGGCGGATGTGGCGCCTTGGTGGGCGGAGTGTTCGAAGGAGGCGTTCAACACCGGTCTGGACGCGCTGGCCCGGGGGTTGAAGAACTGGTCGGACTCCCGCACCGGTAAGCGTGCCGGGCGGCGGGTGGGGTTCCCGCGGTTCAAGTCTCGGCGCCGGTCGACCCCGTCGGTGCGGTTCACCACGGGGGCGATCCGGGTGGAGCCGGACCGTAGGCATGTGGTGTTGCCTCGGCTGCGCCGGTTGAAGCTGCACGAGTCGGCCCGGAAGCTCGCCCGCCGGCTGGAGGCGGGCACGGCCCGGGTCGTGTCGGCGACGGTGCGCCGTGACGGCGGGCGTTGGTACGTGTCGTTCACCTGCGCGGTGCAGCGCGTCCAGGGTGTGCCGGCCTGCCCGGATGCGACGGTCGGTGTCGATCTGGGTGTGTCGCATCTGGCGGTGTTGTCCACCGGGGAGGTGGAGCCCAACCCGCGCCATTTGGACGTCGCCGCCCGCCGGTTGCGGCGTCTGGCTCGGCGCGGGCCTCTGGCCGGGTCGGCCCGGACCGGCGCACCGGTCGGCGTGGGTCGATGCGGTGGGAGCGCGCGTCCGGCTCGGTCGGGCGCATGCCCGGGTTGCTCATCTGCGCCGTGACGGTCTGCACAAGCTGACCACCCGGCTCACCGGCGAGTACGGCACCATCGTGGTGGAAGACCTCAACGTGGCCGGGATGCTCGCCAACCGGCGGCTGGCCCGGCGCATCGCCGACGTCGGGTTCGCCGAACTGCGGCGGCAACTGGCCTACAAGACGGGGTGGAGTGGCGGGCGGCTGGTGGTGGCCGACCGGTGGTATCCGTCCTCGAAGACCTGCTCGGGCTGCGGCGCGGTGAAAACCAAGCTCGCCCTGTCCGAGCGCATCTACACCTGCACCCTGTGCGGCCTGGTCCTGGACCGGGACGTCAATGCCGCACGGAACCTGGCCGCGCTGGCGATCACCGTCGCCGGGAGTGGCTCGGAGACGCGAAACGGACGTGGAGCCGACCGTAAGACCCGCCCTGGCGGGCTGGTGGCTGTGAAACGTCAACCCGGCACCGCCACGGCGGGCGAGACCGGGATCGTCCCACCGCAAGGTAGGACATCCAATCATGTGCTCACCAACGCACCATGAGAGGAAACGGCTCAGTCGCCGAGCCGCTGTCGGGCGAGGAACTTCGGCACCACCAGCCGCCACGCCTCGGTCACCAGCTCGGTCATCTGGGCGTGGTCGAGTCGGGCCAGGTGGCAGCACACCCAGTTGAACCGCAGGTCGGAGGCCCGGGGCAGGAAGAACAGGTCCGGCTCGGCCGCGATGAGGCCGTCCCGCTGCTCCTTCGGGTAGCCGAAACCCATCGTCTGCTCGTCCCGGGAGAACGCGACGTACACGATGGCGCCGACGCGGAACTTCACCCGGTCGTGGATGAGGTGCTCGGTGGTGCGTGGCAGCGTCCGGGTCAGCGCACGGACATCGGCGACGGTTATCACGCCCGGGACCGTACGCCCGCCCTCCGACGATCCGCGCCCCGACCGCCCGGTCGGGCCCGGAGATTTGTTAGGTAGCTTGCCTTACGAAAAGATGCCGGTTACGTTGACCCCTAACGATGAAGGTCGATCCGCGGCTGGCGTCGCATCCCGCTCTCCGCGGCATCGGTAGGGCTCCGGAGGCAACCATGACCATCGGCGGCGTACGTTGTCTGCTCACCACCGTGATGCTCGTGGTCACCACCGGCGGCCTCTGGGGCGCGCCCGCCGATGCCACCGTCGCCCCGGCCGAGACGACCGCCGTGTCGTTCGCATCCGTCGTGCCGGCACCGGTCCTCGCCACGCCGGCGGGCGGAGTCACCTACCGCATCACGGCGACCACGAAGATCTACGCCGAGCCCGGCTCGACGGCGGTCGCTGACATCGCCGAGCAGTTCGCGGCCGTGCTGCGCCGCTCGACCGGCTATCCCATGCCGGTGGTTGACGCACCGAGTGCCACCCCGGCCGACGGCATAGCGCTCCTGCTCTCCGGGGCGCCCACGGGGATCGGCAGCGAGGGTTACCAGCTGGACGTGATCGACGTGTCGATCGCCGTACGCGCCAACGCGCCGGCCGGCCTGTTCGCCGGCGTCCAGACGCTGCGCCAGTTGCTGCCGCCCGCCGCCGACAGCGCGACCGTGCAGCCCGGGCCCTGGGACGTGGCCGGCGGGCGGATCATCGACCAACCCCGGTTCGCTCACCGCGCGATGCTCGACGTCGCACGGCACTTCCTCCCGATGTCGGTGGTGAAGCGGTACATCGACGAGATCGCGCTCTACAAGGTCAACCGCCTGCACCTGCATCTCTCCGACGACCAGGGGTGGCGCATCGCCGTCAACAGCTGGCCCGATCTCGCGATCTACGGTGGGAGCACCGAGGTCGGCGGCGGCGCCGGCGGCTACTACACCCAGGACGAGTTCCGGCAGTTGGTCGCGTACGCCGCCGCCCGGTACGTCATGATCGTCCCGGAAATCGACATGCCGGGTCACACCAACGCCGCGCTCGCCTCGTACGCGGACCTCAATTGCGACGGCGTGGCGCCCAAGCTCTACACCGGCACCAAGGTCGGGTTCAGTTCGCTGTGCGTGGGCAAGGAGATCACCTACACGTTCATCGACCAGGTGCTGGGCGAGCTCGCCGCGCTCACGACCGGGCCCTACCTGCACATCGGTGGCGACGAGGCCAGCTCCACCACCGCCGCGGACTACGCCACCTTCATGAACCGGGCACAGCAGATCGTCGCGGCGCACGGCAAGACCGTCGTCGGCTGGCACGACATCGTCAACGCGTCGGTCCTGCCGTCGACCGTCGCCCAGTTCTGGGGGACCACGACCTCCAACGCCGCGGTGGCGACGGCCGCCCAGCACGGCACCAAGGTCATCATGTCGCCGGCCAACCACGCCTACCTGGACATGAAGTACAACTCCCGCACCCGACTCGGCCAGCGCTGGGCCGGCTACATCGACGTCCAGGACGCGTACGGCTGGGACCCGGGGGCCTATCTGGCGGGCGTCGGCGAAACGTCCGTGCTCGGGGTCGAGGCGCCGCTGTGGACGGAGACGATCGAGACGCTGGCCGACGTCGAGTACATGGCCTTCCCGCGCCTTCCGGCGATCGCCGAGCTGGGCTGGTCGCCGGCGAGCACCCATGACTGGACCTCGTTCCAGCAGCGGCTCGGTGCCCAGGGCCCGCGCTGGCGCGTCATGGGGATCAACTACTACCACTCCACGCAGGTGTCCTGGCCAACCGGCTCCTAGGCGCCGCACCGAGCGGCGCACCGCTTTTCTTCGACTGGATCGAGGAGGCCGCCCATGTCACCGCCCCCAGCCATCCACCCTGTCCAACGTAAGCGCCGGCGGTACGCGACGCTGCTGCTGGCCCTGACCCTCGTGGCCGGCGTCGGCGGCGTGCAGGTGCCGAGCGCGAGCGCCGCCACCGTCGGCTCCACCGAACTCTCCACGGGCTGGACGTTCAGGTCAGCCAACACCGTCACGGACCCGGGCGCGACCATTTCCCAGGTCGGCTACAGCACCGCGGGCTGGAACCCGGTGTCGCTTCCGTCGACCGTCCTGGCGGGGTTGGTCGCGAACAACGTGTACCAGAACATCTACGTCGGGACGAACCTGCAGTCGGTGCCGGACCTCACCGGCCAGAACTGGTGGTTCCGGGGGCAGTTCACCGCCGCGGCCGCGGCCCCCGACCAGGCGTACTGGTTGCGCTTCAAGGGCATCAGCTACCGGGCGCAGATCTGGCTGAACGGCACCCAGCTCGACGCCGACGCGGTCGGCACCATGGCGGTGCACGAGTACAACGCGACGAACGCGATCAGGCCCGGCGCGCTCAACGCGCTGGCGATCCTGGTCACCCCGCCGGCGCACGACTGCAAGGATCTCTCCTTCTGCACCGTGGACTGGAACCCCGAGGCTCCGGACATGAATGCCGGGATCTGGGGCACGACGCTGCTGGAGACGACCGGGCCCGTGGCGTTGCGTGACCCGTACGTCAAGACCGTCCTGCCGCTGCCCGCGACCAACGCGGCGGACCTGACCGTCTACGTCGACGCCCTCAACGCGACCAACGCCCCGGTCACCACGACGGTCAGCGCCACGATCACCAAGGCGGGCTATCCGACCGTCTCGGTCAGCCAGAACGTCACCCTGGCCGCCAACGAGCGTCGCGAGGTCAGCTTCGACCCGGCCGGCTATCCGCAGTTGCACGTCACCAACCCCGCACTCTGGTGGCCCTACCAGTTCGGCAGCCCGGAGCTCTACCAGCTCTCGACGTCTGCGACGGTCGCCGGCGCCACGTCGGACACCAGGTCGATCGACTTCGGCGTCCGCCAGTTCACCGACTACCGGAGCACCGTCAACGGCACCTCGTTCGTCGGCTACAAGGTCAACGGGCAGAACATCTTCTTCCGTGGCGGCGGCTACGTCTGGGACATGCTGCAGCGCTGGGACACGAAGACCAACGCCACCCACATCCAGTACGTCAAGGACATGGGCCTCAACACCATCCGGCTGGAGGGCACGCTCGGCAACGAGGAGCTCTACGACCTGGCCGACAGGGCCGGCATCATGATCATGCCGGGGTTCGTCTGCTGCAGCGCGTGGGAGAACGACAACACCTGGACGATCGAGCAGGAGCAGGTGGCCAACGCCTCCCTGGACAGCCAGCTGCGGGCGTTGCGGGCGCACGCCAGCCCCTTCATGTGGAACTACGGCAGCGACCAGCCGCCGACGGCCGCCCACCTGAGCATGTACAAGAACACCGCCGCCAAGCTGCACTGGCAGAACCCGACGGTGGACAACGTGGCGACCTGGTCGAATGCCAACGCCGGCATGAAGATGGACGGCCCCTACAAGTGGGAGCCGCCGGTGCTGTGGTGGGACACCACCCAGTCCGGCAGCGCGTTCGGCACCACCGGTGAGGAGGGCACGGAGGCGCCGCCGCCACTGGAGAGCCTGCAGAAGTTCATTCCCGCAGCGGACCTGTGGCCCATCGGCGCCACCTGGAACTACCACGCCGGCAAGCCCAGGAGCGTCTTCGACAACATCACGGTGTTCACCGACGGCGTCAACAAGCGGTACGGCAGCACCACCAGCGCCGCGGACTACTCCCGCAAGTCGGAGCTGCAGAACTACGAGAACAGCAGGTCGTTCTTCGAGGCCTGGAACTCGCACGAGTACACCCAGTCGTTCGGGGTCATCTTCTGGATGCTCAACAACGCCTGGCCCTCGGTGCACTGGAACCTGTACGACTACTACTTCAAGCCCGCCGGCGGCTACTTCGGCAGCAAGAAGGCGAACGAACCGCTCCACATCGCGTACGACTACAAGACCAGGAACGTGTACGCCGTCAACTCCACCCTGAGCGGGCGCAGCGGCCTGACCGCCACGACGACGGTGTACAACGTGCCCAACCTGACGCAGGCGTACACGACGACGGTACCGGTCACCGCGGCGGCGAACGCCGCCACTCAGGTGCTCACGCTGCCGGCGTTGACCGGCCTGTCCACGACGTACTTCATCCGACTGCAGCTGAGGGACGCCACCGGCGCGGTGGTCAGCAACAACCTCTACTGGTACTCGACTCAGCCGGACGTGCTGGCGAACAAGAAGAACTGGTACATGACGGCGGTCAAGACGTACGCCAATCTCACCGGCCTCAACAGCCTGCCGTCGAACCCCAACCTGGCCACGAGCGTGACCCGGACAGTTTCCGGCGGCCAGGAGACTGCCACGATCACGATGACCAACAACAGCCCGACGAACATCGCGTTCTTCCTGCGGCCGGAGATCACCGCCGGCAACGGCGGCAACGAGGTGCTGCCGGTGAACTACAGCGACAACTATGTCTCACTGTGGCCGGGTGAGTCGACCACCATCAGGGCGACCTACCAGACCAGCGACCTGGGCGGCCAGGCCCCGCACCTACGAACCCGGGGCTACAACGTCCCGACGACGTCGATCCCGGTGCCGTAACCACAAGGCTGAGCGGCCGGCGGCGGGGGCGGCGGAAGAGCCGCCCCCGCTCCGCTCAGCCCAGCGCCGCGGGTTGTCTGCTGCGCACCCCGTCGCGGAAGGCGACGTCATCCCTTGACCGCCCCGGATGCCAGGCCGGTGATGAGGTAGCGCTGGAACATCACCGCGAGCGCCACGGGCGGCAGGGCGGCGAGGACTCCGCCGGCGGCGATGAGACCGAAGTCGACGGCGTTGCGCCCGGTGAACTCGGCGATCGCGACCGGCACCGTCTTCGCCTGAGAGGTGGAGGTGAAGATCAACGAGTACAGGAACTCATCCCAGCAGAGCAGGAACGCGTAGAGGGCGGTGGCCAGGATGCCGGGCTTGGACAGCGGCAGCATCACCCGCACGAGGGCGCCGAGTCGCGAGCACCCGTCGACCCGGGCGGCCTCCTCGAGCTCCACCGGCAGGGACCCGAAGAAGGTGCTCATGTTCCACAGGGCGAACGGCGTGGCCAGCGAGCAGTACACGATGATGAGGCCGGTCCTGGTGTCGAGCAGCCCGAAGCGCGACATCAGCAGATAGAGCGGGATGATCAAGGCGATCGGCGGCAACATGTAGGTGACCAGGAACGACAGCAGCGTCACCCGTCGCAGGGGAAACCGCAGCCGGGCCAGCGCGTAGCCGCCCAGCACCCCGACGGTGAGTGAGATGACCACGGTGCCGCCGGCGACCAGGAAGCTGTTGACCATCGCGCCGCGGAACGCGGCGCCGGCGCTGGTGCCGCCGCCCGCGAAGATCTCGCGGTACCGGTCGAGCGTGACGTGCTCGGGCAGCCAGCGCATCGGCCGGGAGACGAGGTCGGTCTGGCCCACGAACGACGAGTAGAGCAGCCACGCGAACGGCGCGAGGATCACCACGGACGTGGCGAGCGCGGCGAGGTGGATGAACAGGCGGTAGCGCAGGCTTGCTCTCATGGCGACCTCAGCTCGCTCTGCCGAAGCAGCCGAAGGTAGATCAGGGCCAGCACGAGGATGGCGATGACCGTCAGGTAGGCCAACGACGCCCCGGCGCTGAACCGCTGGGCGGAGAACGCCTCGAGGTAGGTGAAGAACGTGATCGTCTGGGTGCCGCCCGCGGGACCACCGCCGGTCATCACGTAGACGATGTCGAAGACCTTGAACGCCTCGATGGTGCGCAGCACCAGCACCAACGCGATGTGCGGCACCAGCAGGGGGAGGGTGACCCGGCAGAACGAGCGGATCGGCCCCGCGCCGTCCACCCGTGCCGCCTCATTGAGCTCCCGCGGGATCGTCTGCAGCCCGGCCAGCAGGAAGAACGCGACCAGTGAGGCGTTCTTCCAGACGTCGGCCACGACCACCATGTTCAGGGCGAGAAACGGGTCGTTGCCCAGCCACGACCGATAACCGTCCTGCAGGTGCAGTTCGGTGAGCAGCGCGTTGGCCACGCCGTACTGGGCGTTGAGGATCCACCGCCACATCGCCCCGTTGACGATCGTCGGCAACGCCCACGGGAGGATCACGATCGCGCGGAAGAACCAACGCAGCCGCAACGGGGCGGCGAGCAGTTGGGCCAGACCGAGGCCGAGGACAAGCTCGAGTGCGGTGGAGACGGCGGTGAAGTAGGCGGTGTGCCCGGCGGCCGTCCACAACCGGTGGTCGGCAAGGACCTGGGTGTAGTTGCGTAGGCCGACGAACGGGTATCGACCGGGGAACGGGCTGTCGACGTCGTAGAACGAGATCACGAGGGCGCGTCCCGCGGGGTACAGCACCACGCCGAAGACGACGAGCGCCGCGGGCAGGAGCAGCAGCAGCGCCAGCCGGACCTGACCGCCGCCGGCGCGCCGGGCGAACGGCCAGCGGCGCGCCGGCGGGGTTCGCGGGCGCGCCGGTGGCGCGGTTGCCGGGCGCGCCGGTGGCGCCGCCGTCATGACAGCAAGGTACGGGCCTGGTCGGCCGCGTCGTCCAGTGCCTTCTTCGCCGGTTTCCGGCCGAGCAACGCGTTCTGCACCTCGACCTGGAGGATCTGGCTGATCTCGTTGTAGCGGGGCACCTGCGGCCTTGCGATGAGGGTGGCGAGCTGTTTCCTGGCCACCGGCACCACCTGCGGCAGGGCGGACACCACCGCCGCGTCGTCGTACGACGTCGTCCAGCACGGCAGCGAGCTCTTGGCGTACTTCGCCTGCACCTCGGCGCTGGTGATGTAGCTGACGTACGTCCAGGCCGCCTTCTGGTTCTTGCTGCCGGAGCTGACCGACAAGGCCATCGAGCCGTTGACGCCCGGGCCGCCCGCCGGTCCCGCGGGCGTCGCGGCCACGCCGACCTTGCCGGCGATCTTCGACTGCTGCGGATCGTTGGCGGCGTTGAACATGTACGTCCAGTTCAGCGCC
Source organism: Micromonospora sp. ATA51 (assembly GCF_016802855.1). Classification (NCBI taxonomy): domain Bacteria; kingdom Bacillati; phylum Actinomycetota; class Actinomycetes; order Micromonosporales; family Micromonosporaceae; genus Micromonospora; species Micromonospora sp. ATA51. The sequence goes on from NZ_JAEVHJ010000020.1 coordinate 21,604, forward strand.
ATCGCGGCCTGGCCGTCGGAGAAGATCTTGCGAACATCCTCCTCCAGCGACTCCACCGAGTTGGGGTTGGTGAGCTTGCTGTCGAGGGTGTTCTTCATGAACTCCAGCGCCTGCAGGCCACCGCCGGTGTTGAAGGCGACGGACCTGCCGTCGTCGGACAGGAACTTGCCACCGAAGGCGCCCACGAGCTGCGTGTAGTCGCAGATCAGCGCCTCGGCCTGCTTCCAGCTCCAGATCAGCGGGTAGTCGACCACCTTCTTCGCCTTGAGCGCCCGGGCGGCTGCGAGCACGCCGTCCCAGGTGGACAGGCCGGCCGGCTCGACGCCCGCCCCGGTCAGCATGTCGGTGTTGTAGAAGAAGTACTTCGTGTCGAGGATCCACGGGACGCCGTAGTAGCGGTCCCGGTAGGCGGCGGTCGCCAGCGCCCCACCGAGCATGTCGCTCTTCCACGCCGCCGGGAACTGGTCGGTCACGTCGGTGACGATGCGTTTGCTGCCGAACTCGGCGGGCCAGATGACGTCGATCAGCACCACGTCGAAGGTGCTGGCCGGGGCCGCTGCCACGATCTTGTCGTGCAGCGCCTCGTAGGCGACGAAGGACGGCTCGACGGTGATCTTCGGATACTTCTTGTGGAACTCGTCGGTCATCGCGCGGATGTCGTCCTCGGAGTAGCCGGCCTGCTTCATGAACAGGGCCTTGATCTGGCCCTCGCCGTTGCCCGCCGCACCGCTGTCACCGCCCGCGCCGGTGTCGCTGCCGCCGCCGACGTCGCAGGCCGCGAGAAGCAGGCCCGCACCGGTGACCGCCGACAATTGAAGGAGTCTTCGCCTGGACAGCTCGCTCATGCTCTCTGACATGATCGCCCTCCGGGGGCATTAGGTAGGCTGCTTAACAAAAACTTGTACTCGGTTCGCGATCACGGGTCAAGGCCGTCGTCGCAGCCTTCCCGATCCCACAGGCGAGGGAGTGGAACAGCTTGGTCTCCGTCGACTCGTCCGGCCGAATGGTGCTGGCCGCACTGCTCGACAGCGTGCCCATGACCCGGCCGGAGCTTGCCAGCCGGACGAGCCTGTCCCGGCCCACCATCTCCGAGGTGGTACGCCGGCTCGTCGAGATCGGCCTGATCGTCGACGCCGGCGTGCGCCGCGGTCGACCGGGTCGGGTGCCCACCTACTACCGGCTGGCCCCCACCGCCGGGTACGTGGTCGCCGTCGATGTCGGTGGCGACAACCTCCGGGTCGCGGCGGCGGACATGAGCGGCACTGTCTGTTTCGAGCAACGCCAGGCCACCAGAGGGGCCGGCGCCGGCCGGGTCGCCGCCCAGGTCGCCCGGATGATCGCGTCCGCGACGAACGCGGTGGGGGAGCAGCTGGGGCGGCTTCGTAGGGTCGGCGTGTCGGCGCCCGGTGCCGTCCATGCCGACGGGCGCACCATGTCGGCCGCCCGCAACCTCGGTGAGGACGGCCCGTTCGACCTGATCACCCCGCTCGAGGCGCGCGTCGACGCGCCCATCGTGCTGGAGAACAATGTCAACCTCGCGGCGCTGGGGGAGCGCTGGCGTGGGCACGCCCTGGATGTCGCGACGTTCGCGTTCCTGGCCGTCGGTGCCGGCATCGGCATGGGTCTGGTCCACAACGGCGAACTCGTACGCGGCGCGCACGGTGCCGCCGGAGAGGTCGCCTACCTGCCGTTACCGGGTTCGGTGCCCCCTGGACAGCGGGCCGGACGCGGCAAGGCGCAGCTGGCGGACGAGGCCGGGGCGTACGGCGTTCTCGCGGCGCTCGACGCCCGCAGGTCCTGGCCGGGCACCCGGCCGTCCTCGGTGGAGGAGTTGTTCGCCCAGGCCGCCGCGGGCGTGCCCGCCGCGCGCGATCTGGTGGAGGCCGAGGCCCGGCAACTCGGCCTGACGATCGCCAGCGCGTGTGCGATCTTCGACCCCGAGCTCGTGGTCCTCGGCGGGGGCGTCGGCCGCAACCCGCTGCTGCTGCCGACGGTCCGGGACACCGTCAACGCGTACGCGCCGTTTCCACCGCGGATCGAGACCAGCGCCCTGGGCGAGGCGGCGTCCCTCACGGGAGCACTGTTCGTCGCCCTGCAGGCCGCCCGCGCTGAACTCCTGCGAGCCGTCAGCGGTCCCGACGGTGGCTGACCAGCGCGGGGCGCGACAGGTCCCGCTATGGCAGGGTATGAGACGGATGTGTGGCTGCCGTCGAACCGGTGCCCGTAGTGTCGTCTGGCGACGACGGTGCGGCGGTCCGGGAGGAGGTCGATGGCAGCGGAAGGCAGCGCCGGTGCGGCGGCCCCGGCCCAGCGGGATCCGGGGCGGCCCGCGTACCTGGAACTCTTCTTCGACCTGGTCTACGTCTTTGCGCTGATCACCCTGGCCAAGACGCTCGCCGTCGACCTGACCGGGACCGGCGTCGGGGAGACGTTGGTCCTGCTGCTCGCGTTCACCCTCGTCTGGGCGGTGACCACGTGGGCCGCGGACACCCTCGACCTGGCCCGGCCCGCGGTCCAGGTGCAGCTCATCGGGGTGGCGGCCGCCAGCCTGCTGCTGGCGGCCGCGGCGCCGGACGCGTACGGCGAGCGTGGCCTGCTCTTCGCGGTCACCTACCTGGTGATCCACCTCGGCTCGAGCAGCTACTACCTCCTGCTGCTGCCGGATGCGTCCGAGCCGCGCCGCAGCGGCCGGGTCCTGTTCTGGTACCTCATCGCCGCGGTCGGCTGGATCGGCGGCGGGCTGGCCGTCGGCCCCGCCCGCCTGGTGCTCTGGGCGGCGGCTGTCGGCGTGGAGTACGTCGCCGCCTCGCTCGGCTGGCCGGCGCCCCGACTCGGGCGGGCCCAGCCGCAGGAGTGGCGGCTGGTCGGCGAGCGGGTGGCCGAGCGGTACCGGCAGTTCGTCATCGTCGCGCTCGGCGCGGCTGTCTTCGTGACCGGGACGACGTTCAGCATGAACGAATACACCATGGATCGGGCCTGGGCCCTGCTGGTGGTCTTCCTGATCGTGGTGCTGGCCTGGCGAATCTACATCTACCGGGCCGGCGAGCTGCTGACCGACGCCATCGCGCAATCGACGAACCCGTCCCTGCTCACCCAGTCGGCCGCGATCACCCACCTGATCATGGTGGCCGGCATCGGCGGCATGGCGGTCACCAGCCACCTCGTCGTGGCGCGTCCGCTCGGGGACACGCCGGCCTCGTGGGCTGCGGTCATCCTCGGCGGACCGGCGTTGTTCCTGGTCGGCCGCGGGGTGCTCGACTACACGGTGTTCGGTCGGATCTCCCGGTCCCGGTTGGCCGGGCTGGTCCTGCTGGCCGGCGTGGCGCCGGCCTCGTCCCTGCTGCCGCCGGTGCTGGTCGCGCTGCTCGCCACGACCGTCCTGGCCCTGGTCGCGGCCGCGAACCTGGTTAGCACCCGGTTGCACGCCCGCACGCCGATGCCACCGGCGCTCGGGCGACCCTCACCCGGTCGGCACGGTGACCCGGACCAGCCGTGAGCGTGCCGGCAGGGTCTCCCAGACCAGGGTGAGCAGCAGGACCAGGTTCGCCACGACCAGGATGGCCAGCGGCGGGAGCAGGGCCGCCGCCGGCGCGACGGCGCCCAGCAGCACCACCCCCAGCGCCCGGGACCAGAGGACCCGTCCGGTGAGCACGGCGTCGAACAGGCAACCCCCGAGCAGGAACAGGGCCGGCCGCCGAGGATGACGGCGGTCCAGGCGGCCGGCGCCGCACCGAACGGCCGGTCGATGACCAGCGAGACGCTGGTCGAGACGAGCAGCACCCCGGCCACCATCACCAGGTGGCTGTACGAGGTGGAGGTGCCGGGGCGGACCCGCTCCACCACCGTGACGGCGGGCCGTGCCAGGAGCTGCCGCACCCGGTGGAAGTAGAGCTGGAAGAGCACGACGCCGCTGCCGAACGCGAGCGCGCTCGCGGCCACCCGGCCGGCCTGGAAGCCGCTGCCGGCCAGCCCCGTGCCGACGCTGAGGATCAGCTCCCCCAACGCGACGATGAAGATCTCCCGGTGCCGCTCGGACAGGTGGGTGCCGGTGAAGATCTGACTGGCGAGTTCGGTGCGGCCGAGCCTCGGCGTCGGCCAGCCGATCCGGGCCGATCCCAGGTCGACGGCCACCGCGACCGACCAGAGCAGCAGCCGGGCCGTTCCGTGTACGAACGCCCCGGCCACCCACGGCGCGGCGGTCACGCCGAACCAGAAGAAGACCCGGATGCTCCTGGCCTGGATGGGGCGGTTCACCCGGGTACCGGGGATGAGGACGGCGTCCCGGACGAGGTGGATGCCGAAGTACGCCGCGACGAGGAGCCACCCGTAGTCGGCGAAGGCGTACGGCACCGCGATCGCCATCAGCATGGTGCCGAACATGACCGCCAGGACGGTGGCCTGGATGATCGGCAGCCGCGGGTTGAACAGGTCGGTGAGCCACGCGGTCAGCACCCAGACCCACCAGGCGGCCAGCAGCAGGACGGCGGTCTGGGCGGCGCCCCGGACGGTGAGGTCCTGGGCCAGCCCCGCCGAGAGCCGGGAGAGCATGAAGATGAAGACCAGGTCGAAGAAGAGCTCCAGGAACGTCGGATAGTCCGGCTCGCCGCGCCGGCGAAGGATCCGGGGTAGCGGACTGGACGTCACCGCGTCTGCCTCCTCTGGCACGCCCGTACCGCGGGCCGGAGGCGCGGGAACCTGGTGCTCCCCGCCAACCTACAAAAGCGGGGGCCAGCGGAGAGTCGAAACGACAGGAGTGGGGCGCAGGCCCGGCTCCAGGCCCCGCCGCCGCGATCAGCCGCCGGAAAGGGGTCGCCAAATCGGATCGTCCAGGCCGGTCACCCGACGCGACTGAGCACTGTCGAGCACGCGGGGACTGCGTGTCATCCTTCAGCGGGTCGGGTCCGCGCCACGGTCTCCCCGCCGTCATGGAAACCCGGGCAGCCGGCCTCGCCACCTGCCGCACGATCGTGACCGCCGGGCCGCTCCCCGCGCCGGCTTCGGCCGGATCGGTCCGCCGGCGCCGCATGCTGGCCTACGCTCCCCGGTAGGAGGAGCGGGGGTCGGGATGACGCAGGCGCGGCAGGTGGCGGTACTAGATGATCGATTCCAAGGGCCGGCGACCCGGCCGGGACCGCCCGCTGACCGACCGGCGACGACCGCCGCCCACGGCGACGTGGGCGGCCGGTTCGTTCGTGCGGGGTCAGACGCGGGCGAGCAGCATGGCGCTCTGGAAGCCGCCGAAGCCGCTGCCCACGCTGAGGACGGTGTCCATCCGGTGCTCCCGGGCGGTCAGTGGCACGTAGTCCAGGTCGCACTCCGGATCGCGCTGGTGCAGGTTCGCGGTGGGCGGCACCACCTGGCGTTGCAGGGCCAGCGCGCAGGCCGCCACCTCCAGGGATCCGATCGCCCCCAGCGAGTGCCCGATCATCGACTTGATCGAGCTGACCGGCACCTGGTACGCCCGCTCGCCGAGCGCCCGGATGAACGCGGCCGTCTCGTGCCGGTCGTTCTGCTTGGTCCCCGAGCCGTGTGCGTTGATGTAGTCCACGTCGGACGGATCGATGCGCGCCTGGCACATGGCCACCCGGATCGCCTCGGCCATCTCCCGGCCGTCCGGCTTCAGCCCCGTCATGTGGAAGGCGTTGCTGCGGCTGGCGAAACCGGTGATCTCGGCGTAGATGCGGGCCCCGCGCCGCTGGGCCGCCTCCTTCTCCTCCAGCACCAGCACCGCCGCCCCCTCGCCCAGCACGAAACCGTCCCGGGTGGCGTCGAACGGGCGGGAGGCGTGCTCCGGGTCGTCGTTGTTCGGCGAGGTCGCCTTGATCGCGTCGAAGCAGGCGGAGGTGATCGGGGAGAGCGGGGCGTCCGTCGCGCCGGCCACCATCACGTCGGTGCTGCCCTCCCGGATCAGCTCCACCGCGTGCCCGACCGCGTCCAGCCCTGAGGTGCAGCCGGTCGAGATGAGCGCCGTCGGCCCCTCCGCGCCGGCTGTCCAGGCCACCTCCACGGCGAGGGTGCTCGGCACCATGTAGCCGTACAGGTGTGGCACCCCGTAGCTGTGGTCCACCAGCCAGTTGCGGCCGTCGTCGGAGAGCACCGCGTACTCCTGCTCCAGGCCCATGGTGCAGCCGACCGCGCTGCCGATGCTCACCCCGAGCCGGGCCGGGTCGCCGGCGCCGAGGTCCAGGCCGCTGTCCGCGATCGCCTCCCGGGCGCTGACCACCGCGAACTGCGCGGCCCGGTCCATCCGCCGGATCTCCGCCGAGGTCAGCCCGCAGGCCCGCGGGTCGAAGTCCACCTCGGCGGCGATCCGGGACCGGAAGGCACCGGCGTCGAAGAGGCTGATCCGCCGGGTCGCGGTCCGGCCGGCGGCCAGCAGCTCCCAGTACGCCTCCCGGCCGACCGCCCCCGGCGCGACCGCGCCGATCCCGGTGACCACCACCGACCGGGTCATGCCGGACCACCCACGTCCGGGTTCGCCGCCTCCGGCCGGGTCGGCTCCTCGGTGTCCACGTGCCCCAGTTCGGGCCGGGGCGCCAGCGGGGACAGGTGGAACACCACCCGGGCGCCCGCGTCGCCGGTGTTGACCAGCCGGTGCTTCACCCCGATCGGCACCAGCAGCGAGTCGCCGGGGCCGAGCCGGACCAGCTCGCCGTCCAGCCGGATCTCCAGGTCGCCGTCGACGACGTGCAGGAACTCCTCCGAGTACGGGTGGTAGTGCTCGGTGACGTACTCGCCGGGGGCGAGGGTGAGCACCCCGCCGAACCCGGAGGTGCAGCCGACCGTCTTCGGGCTGAGGGTGAGCCGGATGTCGCCGCCGCGGCGCCGGTTCGGCGTCACCTGGTCGACGTGCACGCGCAGTTCGCGGGTCGCGGTCACCGGGTCCTCCCGTCCTTCGCCGTCCACACGTAGAACGGGGCGGCCATCGCGTCCTTCGGTTCCTTCCAGTTCGGGTCGTACGGCGACACGAACTCCGTCAGCCGGGTGTTGATGTCCTGGTAGAGCGGGTGGCTGCGGGCCTGGTACAGGTTGGGCGAGATGTCGTCGTCGGCCTCCACGAGATGCAGGTAGAGATCGTGGAAGGTGAACAGCAGCCGCCGCGAGACACCGATCATGTGGGGCAGGTCGGTGGCGTCCGATTCGGCGAAGACGTCGCCGATGCGCTGTGGTTCGTCGGTCTTCAACTTCGCGATGATCAAGGTGCGGTGCACGGTGATCCTCCTGGCGTCCGCTCCGATGGGCCCGCACATGCTCACAGCGCCGGCTGGAGCCGTACTCGAACCCGGCTCGGCGGCCGGGCGACCCGCCGCCGGCCGCGGACGCCCGCCCCGACGGTGCCGCCGCGGCCCTCGACCCGTGGTCGAGCCGCCCCCGAGGCGACGGCGTGACGATCCCCGGGTCAACCATCGGACGTCCGGTCGGAGGACCCATGTCGACCACCCAGGCGACCCGCCTCCTGCTCGCCCTCGCGATCATCATCGTGGCCGCCCGCCTGCTCGGCGCGCTGGCCCGCCGGCTGGACCAGCCGCCGGTGATCGGCGAGGTGCTGGCCGGGATCGCGCTCGGCCCCACGCTGCTGCACGGCGCCGTCTCCGAGGCGGTCTTCCCCACCGACATCCGGCCGTTCCTCGCCGCGCTGGCCAACCTGGGGATCGCGCTGTTCATGTTCATCGTCGGCCTCGAACTGGACCACGCGCTGGTGCGCGGCAGGGGCCGGCTGGCCGGCAGCGTCTCGGTCAGCTCCATCGTGCTGCCGTTCGGGCTGGGCGCCCTGCTGTCGCTGTACCTGATCCGCGATCACCCGAGCCGGGACCCGCTGAGCTTCGCGCTGTTCATGGGGGCGGCGATGTCGGTCACCGCGTTCCCCGTGCTGGCCCGGATCCTCACCGACCGGAACATGAGCCACACCCTGGTCGGCCAGGTGGCCCTGACCTGCGCGGCGGTCGACGACGTCCTCGCCTGGTCGATGCTGGCGATGGTGGTGGCCGTCGCCGGCGCCGCCGCCGACCAGGCCCGGCTGCTGCTGGTGCTGCCCTACCTGGCGGTGATGTTCCTGCTGGTCCGCCCCCTGCTGAGCCGGGTAGCCACGGCGCAGCGGCGAGCCGGGCGGCTGACCAGCGGCACCCTCGCCGTGGTGCTGGCCGGTGCGCTGCTGTCGGCCGCGGCCACCGAGGCCGTCGGGCTGCACTTCATCTTCGGCGCGTTCCTGTTCGGCGTGGTGATGCCCCGCGAGGGCGGCGCCGCGCTCCGCGCCGAACTGCTGGAGCGGGTCGGCCAGGTCAGCTCGGTGCTGCTGCTGCCGGTCTTCTTCATCGTCGCCGGCCTGCGGGTCGACCTCTCCGCCGTCGGCCCCACCGGGCTGGGCGAGCTGGCCCTGATCCTGCTGGTGGCGATCGGCGGCAAGTTCGTCGGCGCCTACCTGGCGGCCCGGGCCAACGGACTGCCGGCCCGGGAGTCGGGCGCGCTGGCCACGTTGATGAACACCCGCGGCCTGACCGAGCTGGTCATCCTCAACATCGGCCTGCAACTGACCCTGCTGGACACCCGGCTCTATTCGCTGATGGTGGTGATGGCGGTGCTCACCACCGCGATGGCCGGACCGCTGCTGCGGGTCCTCTACCCACCCGTGCGCTACGCCCCGGCCGCCCCGGTGCCGACGGCCCACCCCGGCTGACCGCCGCGCCCCGGCCGGTCCGGCGGACACCTGACTTTCGTCGGTGTCCGGGCCGGCCGCCCGCCGGTAGCCTGACCGCCGTGGCAACGCGGTGGTGGCGTCGTAGGCGCCTGCTCGGGGACCGGCGGCGGGCCGGCGACCTGCTGCTCTGGGCCGCGCTGGCCGCGCCGATCGGGTACGCCGGGATCACCCCACCCCGCCCGCCCGCCGCCGTGTTCCTGCTGGTCGCCTCGCTGGCGCTGCTCGCCCTGGCGGTGGGGGCCGGTCGGCGGCTGCCGCTGACCGCCCTGGTGGCGGTGGTGCTCGGCTCGCTGCTCGACGGCAACTTCGTCTTCGCCATCCCGGTCTTCAGCTATCTCGCCGGACGGCGCGGCGCGGGCACCGCGCGGGCCGCCGCGGTCTTCGGAGCGATCGCGGCCGCCGGCACCGGGCTCAACCTCGGCCTGCTCGGCACCGGGCCGGCGACCTGGTACCTGCTGGCGTCCGTGCTGCTCTTCGGCGGGGTGTTCCCCTGGCTGCTCGGCCGGCACCGGCGGCAGCAGCGGGCGCTGGCGGCGACCGAGCGGCGGCACGCCGAGGCGGTGGACCGGGAGCGGCGTGGCGCGGTGGACCGGATCCGGCTGCGGGAACGGGCCCGGATCGCCCACGAGATGCACGATTCGCTGGGCCACGACCTGAGCCTGATCGCGCTTCGCGCCGCCGCGCTGGAGGTCGCCGCCGACCTCGCCCCCGCCCACCGCGCCGCCGCCGGTGAGCTGCGCGCCAGCGTGGCCGCCGCGACCGAGCGGCTGCACGAGATCATCGGGGTGCTGCGCGAGGAACGGCCGTCGGACGTCCGGCCGACCGACGAGACCCTGGCGGAGCTGGTGGAGGGCAACCGCGACGCCGGGATGACGGTGGAGCTGCGGGCGCCGGCCGACCTGGACCTGCCGCCGATGGTCGCGCACGCCGCGCACCGGGTGGTCCGTGAGGCGTTGACCAACGCCGCCCGGTACGCCCCCGGCGCTGCGGTCACCGTCACCCTCGCCCCAGCCGCTGACACTGTGGACGTGCGGGTGGTCAACGCCCCGCCGGCGGGCCCGCCGCTGCCCGGCCCGCCCGCCCACGGCTCGGGTCTGCTCGCCCTGCGCGAGCGGGTACGCCTCACCGGCGGGGTCCTCGACGCCGGCCCGCGCGACGGCGGGTTCGCCGTCTCGGCCCGGCTGCCGCTGACGGTCGACGGCCGGCCGGCGACGACCGCCGGCGGTCCTGCCCGATGTCGCGGTCGGGTGGCCGGCACCCGATGCCGCGGTCGGGTGGCCGGTGCCCGACACCCTGGCCGGACGGCCGGTCCCCGGCCGGCCCGGGACCGCGCCGACCGATCGGTCCGGCGAGTCCGCGCGACGGCTGCGCGACGCCCGACGCGAGGTGCGGCGCAGCCTGCTGATCGCGTTCGGCGCCCCGGTCACGCTGGGCCTGGTGCTGTCGCTGGTCTACTACCCGCTCGCCACGGCCGGCGCCGTGCTGGACCGCCCCGGGTACGAGCGGCTGCGCGTCGGCGACCCGCGCGACGGACTGGGGCTGCCCCGGCGGCAGGCCGAGCCGCCGGACGGCGACGCGGCGGACGGGTGCGAGTACTACACCGACGGCAACTTCCCCTTCGCGGAGCCGACCTGGCGGCTCTGCTTCGCCGACGGCCGGCTGGCCAGCAAGGAGCGGATCACCCGGTGAGCGAGGACCGTGAGCGCCCGGTGCGGGTCGTGCTCGCCGACGACGAGGCCATGGTCCGGGCCGGGGTGCGGGCCATCCTGGCGGCGGACCCGGGGATCGAGGTGGTCGGCGAGGCCGCCGACGGCCGGGACGCCGTCGAACTCGTCCGCGCCCACCGCCCCCGGGTCGCCCTGCTGGACATCCGGATGCCGCGGCTGGACGGGATCGGCGCGGCCGCGGAGATCCGGCGGCTGGTGCCGGAGACGGCCAGCGTCATGCTGACCACGTTCGGCGAGGACGACCACGTGGCCCGGGCGCTGGGACACGGGGCGAGCGGGTTCCTGCTCAAGGCCGGCGATCCGCGCGAGCTGCTGGCCGGGGTCCGGGCGGTGGCCGACGGCGGGGCGTACCTGTCGCCCCGGGTGGCCCGGCGGGTGATCGAGCTGACCGGCGGCCGGCTGGCCCGCGGCCCGTACGCCCGGGACCGGCTCGCCGGCCTGACCGAGCGCGAACGGGAGGTACTGGCGCTGGTCGGTGCGGGGCTGTCGAACGCCGAGATCGCCCGCCGGCTGCATCTGGTCGAGGGCACCGTGAAGAGCTACCTGACCAGCATCTTCACCCGGCTCGACGTCCGTAACCGGGTGCAGGCGGCGATCCTGGCGTACGAGGCGGGGCTGGTCCCGCCGACCGGCTGACCAGCCCCGCCCCGACCCCCGTCCCGCGGCGGGTCAGGCGTCCCGCCGCCGGAGCGCGGCCCGGCCGAGGGCCAGCGCGGCGACCGTCCAGCCGGCGAGCAGCAACACTCCCGCCGCCGCCGGGTACGGGTCGGTGTCCCCGGCCATGAAGTGCGCGCCGGCGACGCCGGGGAAGGCGTCGGCGATCCGGGTGAGCACCGTGATCCGCGGCTCCTGGAGCGACAGCGGCACGATCATCAGCGCGGCGAGCAGCACGGTCAGGGTGAGCACCGCACCGCGCAGCGCCGCCGTCAGACCCAGCGCCAGCACCGCGACCAGCGCCAGGTAGACCGCGGCGGCCAGCGCGTCGCCCAGCGTCCCGGCCACCGGTACGCGGCCCCACCCGCCCAGCACCGGTCCCGCCACCAGCGCGCCGACGCCGCCGAGCAGCAGTCCGAACAGGAACGTCACCACCGCCACCACGACCGCCTTGGCCAGCAGCATCCGGCCGCGCGACGGGGTGCAGCGCAGCGTGGTCCGGATGGTGCCGGTCGCGTACTCGGAGGTGACAGTGAGCAGCCCGAGGGCCAGGACGGCGTACTGGGTGAGGTCCAGGGAACCGATCACGATGCTGCCGACGGTGACGACGCCCGGGTTGTTGGCCGGGTCGTCGTCGGTGTTGGCGTTGGCCGCGTAGATGGCGAGCTGCCCGGCGGTGGCCGCCATCACCAGCACGCCGGCCAGCAGCGTCCACCAGGTGGACCGGACGGACCAGAGCTTGGTCCACTCGGCGGCCACCGCGCCGGTGAATGGGCCGCCCGCCGGGACGGGTCGGGACGCCGGTCGGGCGGGGGCGACGGTGCGGGGGGTGGTCATCGGGCCTCGCTTCCGACGGCGCCGCCGGCGTACTCGACGCTGTCGGCGGTGAGTTCCATGAACGCCTGCTCCAGCGAGCCGGTCACCGGCGTCAGCTCGTGCAGCCGCACCCCCAGCTCGTACGCCAGGTCGCCGACCCGCTCGGCGGCGGCGCCCGCGACGGTCAGGCCGTCGGCGCCGTGCGGGGTCACCGTGGCCCCCTCGGCCGCCAGCCGCTCGCCCAGCGCGGCCAGCGCCACCGGTTGCGGACCGCGGACCAGGACCGCGGCGCTCGCGCTGGCGCGATCAGCTCGGCGACCGGCGCGTCGGCGATCAGCCGGCCCCGGCCGATCACGAGGAGCTGGTCGGCGGTCTGTTGCATCTCGCTCATCAGGTGGCTGGAGACCAGGACGGTCCGCCCCTCGCCGGCCAGCGTCCGGGTCAGCCCCCGGATCCAGCGCACCCCGTCGGGGTCCAACCCGTTGACCGGCTCGTCGAAGAGCAGCACGGGCGGGTCGCCGAGCAGCGCGCCCGCGATGCCGAGCCGCTGCGCCATGCCGAGGGAGAGCGAGCGGCCCAGCTTGTCCGCGGCGCGTCCGTCGAGGCCGGCCAGGCCGAGCACCTCGTCGACCCGGCGCAGCGGGATGCCGTTGCTGCGGGCCATGGCGCGCAGGTGCGCCCGGCCGGACCGGGCCGGGTGGACGCCGGTCGCGTCCAGCAGCGCCCCCACCTCGTGCAACGGGTGTCGCAGGGCCCGGTACGGCCGACCGTCGACCAGGGCCTCGCCGGCGGTCGGCCGGTCCAGCCCGAGGACCATCCGCATGGTGGTGGACTTGCCCGCGCCGTTCGGGCCGAGGAAGCCGGTCACCCGCCCGGGCGCGATGTCGACGGTCAGGCCGTCGACCGCCGTCGTCCCCCCGAACCGTTTCGTCAACCCACGTTGCGCCGACGGTACGAACCGGACCCACCGCCGCACCGCTGCCGATCGCCGTCGACCGACCCCGACTTTCGTCAGGACCGGCGGGCGGTCAACGACGGCACCGGAGGGCCGGCAGCGGCGTCGGAGCGGTCAGGCGCGGCGGATGACGAACGCGTCCGGCATCCGGAAGGTCAGGTTGTCCGGGCACCAGGGCGGGCGGACCACGGTCAGCCCGTCGAGCAGCGGGGCCGCCTCGGCGACCACCACCGCCGCCTCCATCCGGGCCAGTTGCGCCCCCACGCAGCGGTGCGCGCCCGCCCCGAAGGCCAGGTGCCGGCGCGAACCGGGCTGTCCGGGCCGGAAGTCGGCCGGGGCGGCCACCACCTCGGGGTCCCGGCGGCCCGGGCCAGCCACGCCACGATGCTGGTGCCGGCCGGCACGTCGTACCGCCCAGCGTGGTGTCCACCGCGGCCACCCGCCGCCAGGTGACGATTGGCGGCTCCAGCCGCAGCCCCTCCTCGACCACGTCGGCGGCGGCGACCTCGCCGGCGCGCAGCCCCGCGCGCACCTCGGGCTCGCCGGTCAGCCGGTGCAGCAGCAGGGTGAGGAACTGCGAGGTGGTCTCCTGGCCGGCGACCAGCAGGAAGAACAGCGCGCCCACCACCACGTCGGGGGAGTGCCCGGCGGCCCGCAGCCGGGCGGCCAGCCCGCCGCCGGTGGCGGCGAACCCGCGCAGCACGGTGTGGAACCGGCCGACCTCGGTGGCGAGCGCGCGCTGACGCTCGGCGTCCAGCGGAGCCCAGAACAGCTCGAGCGCGGCCCGGGCGAAGTCCTTGACCGCGCCGACCGGGGCGTCCGGCAGTTCCACGAGGCGGGCCAGCACCAGCAATGGCAGGTCGGCGGCGAGTTCGGCGTACAGGTCGACGGCGCGTCCCGCGTCGAGGTCGGCGGTGAGCCGGGCCACCCGGTCCCGGACCAGCGCGGTCAGCCAGGGCTGCTGCGCCGCGACGCGGGTGGGGTGCAGCGCGTCGGCGACGATGCCGCGGATCTCCGGGTGGCTGGCGCCGGAGTTGTTGGCCAGGGTCGGCGGCAGCCGGAAGCGGTGCCCGGCGAGCACCCGCAGGGCGGCCACCGGCATCGGCGTGACCGCGTCGAGGGCGTTGTCCGGCCGGAAGGTGACCGGGTCGGTGAGCACCTGCTTGACCAGCGCGTGCCGGGTGACCACCAGGTGCCCGACGCCGACGTGGTCGACGACGGTCGCCAGGTCCGGCCACCGCCGGTCGACGGACTCACCCCAGCCCCGGAACAGCACGCCGACACGCTAGCGGGCGGCCCCCGGGGGCGCGGGATCCAGCTCCCACACGGTGGTGCGCTTCACCCGTACGCTCTCCAGCGCCTCCGGCACCGGCACGTCGTACGCGGCCAGCCGGCGGAAACGCTCCCGGGGCAGGAAGGCCCGCCCCGGGTCGCCGACCAGCACGCGGGCGCCGGACCGGGCGGCGCGGAGCAGGAAACGCAGCACCCGCCGGGCCATCGCCTCGCTGTAGAAGACGTCACCGGCCAGCACCACCTCGGCGGCCCCGGCATCGCCGTCGAGGATGTCGCCGAGCTCGGCGTCGACGCGTACCCCGTTGGCCTCGGCGTTGAGCGCGACGGCCGCGACGGCCCGCTCGTCGACCTCGACGGCGCGGACGGACGCCGCGCCGGCGCGGGCGGCCGCGATGGCGACGAGACCGGAGCCGGCGGCGAGGTCCAGCACCCGGCGGCCGGCGACCAGGTCCGGATGGTCGGTGACGTAGCGGGCCAGGCCCTGCCCGCCGGCCCAGGCGAAGGCCCAGAACGGCGGGGGTTGGGCGCTGCGGAACTCGCCCTCGGTCAGCTCCCACAGCCCGATCGGCTCGTCGGCCTGGTGCAGCCGCACCTCGGGGACGAAGGCGACCGGGGCGAGCCGGGCGTGCAGCCGGACGAAGGCCGCGGACAGGTCGGACACCCGGTGATTCTGCCCCCGGCACCGGTCCGGCCGCCGGGCGGGCCCCAGGACCGGCGGCCGAACAGGATCCCGGGCGTGTCGCGGCGGCCGGGTGACCGGTTCACCACTGCCCGTGAAGTCGCCCCCCGCGCTTGGCGATCGGTGCGAACACGCCCGTCTACCGGCTTGTCCGGACCGCTCATAGCGTTGCCAGGTGGACGCGACCGACGGCAGGACGAGGCGGTGGTGAGCGTGTGGCGGAACGCGCTGCGGATCGGGGTGGTGCTGGCCTGTCTGTCGGGGGCGGGTCTGGGCGCGACCGCGCCGGCGCGGGCGGCGGCCGGCTTCGCCACCGAGCTGAGCGGGCTGCCGGACGAGTTCACCGCCGGCGACGGGGCGGAGACCGTCTCCGCCGTGGTCTCCCGGTCGGACGGTGGTGACTGCGTCAAGGTGCGCTGGTCGATGGTGCTCGGCGTGCAGGGCCTGCGGCTGGACCAGGTGACGGTGGACCGGGTGGAGGACAGCGGCTCGTTCCCGCTGGAGATCCGCACCGAGGGGGACGTGGCCCGGCTGACCGACCGGCAGTTCGACCCGGGGACGCTCTGCCCCGGGCGGACGGTCACCGCCCGCTACCGGGTGGCCTTCGCCGAGGACGTCACCCGGGGGCGGGTGAGCTTCGCCGCCGAGGCGTACGACGAGAACCTGCGCCTGCTCGCCCGGCAGACGGCGACGCGGCAGGTGATCGGGGAGGAGGTCGCGGCGACGCCGAGCGAGACGCAGAGCTCCGCCCCGCCGCGTGACCCGGCCGCCTCGGAGCCGGCGGCGGACGAGACCGGCGAGTACGCGACGCCGAGCGACGAGGCGGTGGCCGAACTGCCGCCGCCGGGTGCGGCGGGCCGGCCGGTGGCGCAGTCCGGTCGGTTCGGGGTGGTGCAGGGCGCCTTCCTGCTCGGCGGCCTGCTCCTCTTCCTCGGCGCGGGTCTGCTGTTGCGGCTGCGGCATCTGGTGCGCTCGGACGGTAACGCGGCGGCGGACGCGACCCGGGCCTGGCCTTCGAGCGCCCGCCGGCGCGGCGGTGGCGGTAGGGGTCGCCGATCGGGGGTGGCCGGGGCCGGGAGGGAGACCTCCGGCTGCAATGAACATCGTCAATTTGTGTCATAGGGCGATGGAAGAGTGTCTGATGTGCAGCTTCGGTACAACTACCGGGTCTATCCGACGCCGGGCCAGCAGGCGGCGTTGGCGCGGGCGTTCGGATGTGCGCGGGTGGTGTTCAACGACGGGCTGCGCGTACGGCAGGCGGCCAGGGAGAACGACGAGCCGTACGTGCCGGACGGCGAACTGTCGAAGCGGGTCATCACCCGGGCCAAGCGCACACCGGAACGAGCGTGGCTTTGCGAGGTGTCCGCGGTGGTGCTCCAGCAGGCCCTCGCGGACCTCAACACGGCGTACCGGAACTTCTTCACCTCACTGTCTGACAAGCGCAAAGGCCCCAAGGTCGCCCCGCCCCGGTTCCGGTCCCGCAAGGACAACCGGCAGGCCATCCGCTTCACCAAGAACTCCCGCTTCCGGCTGCTGGACAACGGGCGGCTGAGACTGCCGAAGATCGGTGACGTGGCGGTGCGGTGGTCCCGGGTGTTGCCGACTGACCCGTCCAGCGTGACGATCATCCGGGACGCGGCGGGCCGGTACTTCGCCTCGTTCGTGGTGACCACCACCGACGACCCGCTTCCCCCGGCCGGTGTCGAGGTGGGTATCGACCTGGGTCTGACCCATTTCGCGGTCCTGTCCAACGGCACGAAGGTGACGGCGCCGAAGTTCCTGCGCCGCGCCGCCCGCAAATTGCGCCGTTTGCAGCAGGACCTGTCCCGCAAGCAGCGGGGCAGCGCAAATCGCAAGAAGGCCGTCGTAAAAGTCGCCCGGGCGCACGTCCGGGTGGCGGACACCCGGCGGGACTGGCAGCACAAGCTCTCGACACGGATCATCCGCGACAGCCAAGCGGTGTACGTCGAGGACCTGTGCGTGACTGGTATCGCCCGGACTCGGTTGGCGAAATCCGTGCACGACGCCGGCTGGGCGCAGTTCGTTCACATGTTGGAATACAAAGCCGTCCGATACGGGCGGACCTTCGCCCGCATCGGCCGGTTCGCGCCCACGTCTCAGAGGTGCTCGGTGTGCGGCCGTGTCGACGGACCCAAACCGTTGCACATCCGGTCGTGGACCTGCCCCTGCGGGACTGTCCACGACCGGGACATCAACGCGGCCAGAAATGTGCTCGCGGCGGGACGCGCCGAGAGCCTAAACGCCTGTGGAGCGCAGGTAAGACCGGCACCCGTGCTGGCACAGCGCCGAGAAGCAGGAATCCACCCAGGCGCTACGCGCGGTTCCACGCGCAGCGCGGAAGGAATCCCCGTCTCTCGGGGCGGAGAGAGCGTCAATACCGCTGGCTCACCTACCTCTACCTGCCCGCCCAGTACGCCGCCCTGGCGCTCTCCTGCGCCGTCTGTGCCCGCGGCGAGCTGTCCTGGCTAGACGAGGCCAGCCCGGTCGCCCGCCGGCGGGTGCGTCAGAGGCATCGCCATCAACACAGCTCACAAGCTGGGCCCCATGCGGGATACGACGGAGCGCTGGCTCTCGAAGGCCGGCTCTCGCCCCGACCGGCTTGTGGGCTGCGGGGAGCGCCAGCGCCGTCGCCCCGCGGCCCCCACCCCCGAGCCGTACGCCGGCTGACCCCCTGGCCGCGCCGGCCGGACGTCGCACCACCAGGGCGGGCGGCCGGCGCCGGGCGGCCGGGATCAGTCCAGCTGGGCGGGTTCCAGGCCGAGCTCGCGGGCGGCGACCAGGCGGATCCACTCGGTGAGCTGGCGGCGGGTGAGCACCCGCTCGTGCACCGCGAGCTGCACCGCGAGGCCGTCCATCACGGCGTTGATCCGCCACGCTGCGCCGGCCGGGTCGGCACACTCGAAGGTGCCGTCGGCCACCCCGTCGGAGATCACCTTGGCCAGGTCCTGCCGCCACCGCAGGTCGAGGCGGCGGGACGCCTTCTCCAGCTCGGGGGTGCGCAGCGACTCGGCCCACCCTTCGATCCAGATGGACCAGGAGGTCGACCGGCGGCCGGGGTGTAGAGGCGCAGCATCCGCCGCAGCTTGGTCAGCGGCGGGGCGGTGGAGCGGACCACCGCGTCGAGCCGGGCCAGGTCCTGCTCGACGGCGTACGCGAACGCCTGCGCGAGCAGCCGTTCCTTGGTGGCGAAGTGGTAGAAGACCAGGGCCTGGCTGACCCCGGCGGCCTCGGCCACGTCGGCCGTGCGGGTGTTGGCGAGGCCACGTTCCACGATCACGTCACAGGCCGTGCGCAGCAGGGCATCCAGGCGGATCTCGGCGGCGCGTCTCGTCACGCCGCTACCGTAGCCCATCGATATGAGCACAGGGAGTTACCGACTCGGCCGGTCGGACCGGACAGCGAGTCGCAAACCCGACAGAACTCCTCCGGCGAGTTCGGTCCAGCCCGGGTGGGACGCGCCGGGGGACCCCCCGATTTGGCAACCGTTCCCGGCCTCGGCTAAAGTTCTCATCCGTCACCCGGAAACAACCGGGGGCACGCGGACGTAGCGCAGCTGGTAGCGCATCACCTTGCCAAGGTGAGGGTCGCGGGTTCGAATCCCGTCGTCCGCTCGGAGCTGCCGCCACGCATGACGGGGGCAACCTCGGTGGAGTGGCCGAGAGGCGAGGCAACGGCCTGCAAAGCCGTGTACACGGGTTCAAATCCCGTCTCCACCTCGGCAGTTGACGAGGGCGATTGGCGCAGTGGGAGCGCGCTTCCTTGACACGGAAGAGGTCACTGGTTCAAACCCAGTATCGCCCACCAGTTCGATGAGCAGACGGCTCGTCACCGGACAACGGTGACGAGCCTTTCTGTTTCTCCCGGTGCCGGCCCGCTCACCCGGGGGCGGTCAGCAGCGCCTCCGCGACGGGCGTCCGGCTGCTCAGCAGCGACCGACCGGCCCGGTGCGTCACCACCAGGCCCGCGGCGCGCAGCGTGGCGAGGTGCTGGGACACGCCCGCGGGGGACATGCCCGTCCGCCGGGCCAGCTCGGTGGTCGACCGCGGCGCGTCCAGCTCGGCGAGCAGCCGGGCCCGACCCCGGCCGAGCACCGCGCCCAGGGCGTCCGGCGCCGCCGGCGGGCACTCCCACAGCGTGCCGAGGCCCCGCGCGGGGTATGCCAGCTGCGGTACGTCTCCCGCCGCGATGCTGAGCACGGACGGCCAGACGAAGACCGACGGGACCAGGACCAGCCCGCTGCCCTCCGGCACGTCCGGCGCGGCGCAGTGCCGCTGGCTGATCAGCAGGGCGTCGCCCTCCCAACGGACCCGCTCGTGCAGGTCGTTGAGCAGCCCGGCGGCGCCCTCCTCGGCCAGCCGGCGGGCCCGCCGGAACACCTCCGCGTCGAGCAGCGCCCGGATCCGGGGCCAGTCCGCGGCCAGGGCCAGCCGCCAGTACGTCCCGGTCTCCTCGGCCAGCCGGCGCAGCCCGTCCGCCGGGTCCGCGTACAGGGCGGCCAGCGCCGCCGGCCGGGCGCCGGGGTAGAGGTCGAGCTGGGCGCGGACCGTGTCGGGCGGGGTGGCGCGCAGCGCGGCCAGCTCCTGCCCCAGGTCGGGGGTGAGGCCGGCCGGCGGTGGGGTGAGGAAGTCGGCCAGGTAGCCCGGCGCGGGCGGCACCAGGTGCCAGAGCAGGCCGGCGTCGGGGCCGGCCAGCCCGGCCTCGGCCAGCCGGGACCGGACCCGGTTCATCCAGGGCAGGTGGACCGCGTGGTCGCCCGGGTCGCGGAGGACCCGCACGCTGGCGACGACTTCCCAGAGGCAGGAGAGGGCGAAGCGGACCCGCGCCACGGCGTTCGCCGACAGGCCGATGGCGACCATGCCGCCCTCCTCGTTTCAGCTGGGACTGAAACATTACGTCCGTCGGTGGCGCGGACCCAGACTGGCCGGGTGAACGATCAACACACCCGAGCCCTGCACTTCCGTTCCCTGCACGTCCCCGGCGAGCCGCTGGTCCTGGTGAACGCCTGGGATGCGGCGAGCGCCCGGATCGTCGCGGCCGCCGCGCCCGCGCGGTCGCCACCACCAGCGCCGGGTCGCCTGGAGCCTCGGCGCGCCGGGACGCGACGCCCTCGGCCGCGAGC